>NZ_JASHJA010000049.1:0-16112 GCF_030733445.1 Bacillus sp. MMSF_3353 | reverse complement strand
GAATTATATTGAAGAGATAGTGAAATAAATATTATGAAGAAACGAGTTGTATATGTGTGCAGCTCGTTTTTTTTATTTTCTTAAAAAAAATGGGAGAATGATGTGTTCTGTAGGATTTTCTGATTCATCCTTATATTTTGTTTTAATAAGGCGAACAAAGAAGTCTGTCCTTTCTTTATAAAATATGAAAATTATTTTTGAAAAATTGTATTGTTACATCGGTAAAAGTATAGGAAACTTATCATTATAAAATAAATTGAAATCTTCTAAAAACTCTGATACATTGAAATAGAAATGTAGTTTCACGATTTTGTAAAGGCTTACAGTTATGTGCACGAAGATCTATTAGGATTGGAGGAAATAATGATGAAAGCTGAAGAAAAATTTTCCCCGGGATTAGATGGTATAGTGGCAGCGGAGACGAAAATTTCGTTTCTTGACACAGTGAAAGGTGAAATTGTAATTCAAGGGTATGATTTAATCGAACTCTCAAAAACAAAAGAGTATTTAGACATTGTGCACCTTTTATTGGAAGAACATCTACCAAATGAGGATGAAAAAGCAAAACTCGAAAAGAAATTAAAAGAAGAATACGCGGTACCAGAAGGTGTATTCAACGTATTAAAGGCATTACCGAAAGAAACGCACCCGATGGATGGATTGCGTACAGGTGTGTCCGCATTAGCTGGTTACGATAATGATATCGAAAACCGCTCGTTAGAAGTAAACAAAAGCCGCGGGTACAAATTATTGAGCAAAGTACCAAACATTGTAGCGAATAGCTATCATATTTTAAATAATGAAGAGCCAATTCAGCCTCTTCAAGAATTATCATATAGCGCGAATTTCTTCTATATGTTAACAGGTAAAAAACCAACTGAACTTGAGGAGAAGATCTTTGATCGTTCCCTTGTTTTATATAGTGAACATGAAATGCCAAACTCTACATTTACAGCGCGCGTTATTGCATCAACGCAATCGGACTTATATGGTGCTTTAACAGGTGCAGTTGCATCTTTAAAAGGTAGCTTACACGGTGGTGCAAACGAAGCGGTTATGTACATGCTTTTAGAAGCTGGTAATGTTGAGAAGTTTGAAGAGTTGTTACAGAAGAAACTATATAACAAAGAAAAAATTATGGGCTTTGGACATCGTGTGTATATGAAGAAGATGGATCCAAGAGCACTGATGATGAAGGAAGCTTTAAAGCAGTTATGTGATGTAAAAGGCGATTATACACTATATGAAATGTGTGAAGCTGGAGAAAAGATTATGGAGAAGGAAAAAGG
Organism: Bacillus sp. MMSF_3353; assembly: GCF_030733445.1. Taxonomy (NCBI): domain Bacteria; kingdom Bacillati; phylum Bacillota; class Bacilli; order Caryophanales; family Bacillaceae; genus Bacillus; species Bacillus sp. MMSF_3353. The sequence continues at coordinate 14,823 of NZ_JASHJA010000049.1, read as the reverse complement.
AATTTATCCGAACCTTGATTATTATGCAGCTCCAGTATATTGGATGCTTGGTATTCCAATTCAACTTTACACACCAATCTTCTTTAGCTCTAGAACAGTAGGACTATGCGCGCACGTAATTGAGCAACATGCGAACAATCGATTGTTCCGTCCACGTGTAAATTATGTTGGCGAGCGACATGTACTTAGTAAATAAGAACAACTGGGGAGTTGTTAGCGCCGCCCGCTAGATGGGTGTTTGACAGACACCCATCATTAATAATAACGAATTTTCGACAGAAAGGGAAGAATAGTATGATTAAAACAAATGAAATTAAACAAAAAGATGCATTATTAGAAGAAATTGCGGATTATGTATTAAATAAAGAGGTAACTAGCGCAGAAGCATTCAGTACTGCTCGTTACGTATTACTTGATACACTTGGATGCGGAATTTTAGCACTACAATATCCAGAGTGTACGAAATTACTAGGACCAGTTGTACCAGGAACGATCGTGCCGAATGGTACACGTGTACCAGGTACGTCATATGTGCTTGATCCAGTGAAAGGTGCATTTAATATCGGATGTATGATCCGTTGGTTAGACTATAACGATACTTGGCTTGCAGCAGAGTGGGGACATCCATCTGATAACTTAGGCGGTATTTTAGCAGTTGCAGATTATATTAGCCGTGTTCGTATTTCAGAAGGAAAAGAACCATTAAAAGTACGTGAAGTATTAGAAATGATGATTAAAGCGCATGAAATTCAAGGTGTACTAGCTTTAGAAAATAGTTTGAATCGTGTTGGTCTTGACCATGTATTATACGTAAAAGTAGCAACAACTGCTGTAGTTGCAAAAATGCTCGGCGGAACACGTGAAGAAATCTTTAATGCATTATCACATGCATGGATTGATAATTCTAGTCTTCGTACATATCGTCATGCACCAAATACAGGCTCACGTAAATCATGGGCAGCAGGTGATGCAACAAGCCGCGGTGTTCATCTTGCAATGACTGCTCTAAAAGGTGAAATGGGATATCCAACAGCATTATCTGCACCAGGCTGGGGATTCCAAGATGTATTATTCAATAAACAAGAATTAAAGTTAGCAAGACCATTAGAGTCTTATGTAATGGAAAATGTATTATTTAAAGTTTCATATCCAGCAGAGTTCCATGCACAAACAGCTGCAGAGTGTGCTGTGAAATTACATCCAGAAATTAAAGAAAGATTAGATGAAATTGATCGTATTACGATTACAACTCATGAATCAGCAATTCGTATTATCGACAAAGAAGGTCCATTAAATAACCCAGCTGATCGTGATCATTGCTTACAATACATTACGGCAATTGGTTTGTTAAAAGGAGATATCGTTGCGGATGATTATGAGGATGTAGTAGCAAATGATCCACGTGTAGATGAATTACGTAATAAGATGGTTGTTGTTGAAAACAAACAGTACAGTTTAGATTATCTTGACCCGAACAAGCGCTCAATCGCCAACGCTGTTCAAGTTCATTTCAAGGATGGCACTGTAACAGAAAATGTGGAATGTGAATATCCACTTGGTCACCGTTTCCGTAGAGACGAAGCGATTCCAAAAGTTGTTCAAAAATTCACTGCAAATATGGCAGGTCATTATTCTAGTAAGCAACAAGAACAAATTCATGAAGTTTGTCTAAATGAAGAAAAACTAGAAAATATGAATGTAAACGAATTTGTAGATCTATTCTTAAATTAATAATAGGGGGAATTTAGAATGGCTTGGGTTGTGAATAAACAGTCAACACAAGAGGAGCTTGCGAATTGCTTCCGAGCTTTAGTAGAAGCAAATGAAATTTTGCAAATTCCAGGTGCTCATGATGCAATGGCTGCTCTTGTTGCGAAAAATACAGGTTTTTCAGCTTTATATTTATCGGGAGCTGCTTATACTGCAAGTAAAGGTCTACCAGATTTAGGAATCGTGACGTCTACTGAAGTAGCAGAAAGAGCAAGAGATCTAGTAAGAGCTACAGATTTACCAGTTCTTGTTGATATTGATACAGGATTTGGCGGTGTATTAAACGTAGCGAGAACAGCAGTAGAAATGGTGGAAGCAAAAGTTGCGGCTGTTCAAATTGAAGATCAACAATTACCGAAGAAATGTGGACATTTAAATGGTAAGAAACTTGTTACTACAGAAGAGTTAGTTCAAAAGATTAAAGCGATTAAAGAAGTTGCACCAAGTTTATATATTGTGGCACGTACAGATGCTCGCGGTGTAGAAGGCTTAGATGAAGCGATTGAAAGAGCGAACGCCTATGTAAAAGCAGGTGCAGATGCAATATTCCCTGAAGCACTTCAATCAGAAGAAGAGTTCCGTCTATTTAATAGTAAAGTAAATGCGCCTTTACTTGCGAATATGACTGAGTTCGGGAAAACGCCGTATTATAGTGCAGAGGAATTTGCGAATATGGGCTTCCAAATGGTTATTTATCCTGTAACTTCACTTCGTGTTGCAGCGAAAGCATATGAGAATGTGTTTACTTTAATTAAGGAAACAGGTTCTCAAAAAGATGCACTTTCAAGTATGCAAACGAGAAGTGAGTTATATGAAACAATTTCATATCATGACTTTGAAGAACTAGATACTGGAATTGCAAAAACAGTATTATCAGAGGATCAATAGATAAAACAACTAAGGCGATGAGAATACATCTTTGGCAAAACGAACTGCTTGATGTGACAATTCATCGCCTTCTGTTTTCAAAAATAAGAAATTCCACTCATCGTAGACGAGCATACGTAGTAGCAAGTAAGGCCGAAATGATAGGGGGATTCAGATGGAGAAAACAAAGTTACCGTGGGATGAATTTTTTTCACTTAATAAAGATGTGAATTATACTTTCTTTACGCCAGAAGATTTTTCAGGAGATGAAGATTTAATCGCAAAAACGACAGAACAATTCGTTAAACAAGAAATTGTTCCACAAATGGAGAATATTGAACAACATAACTATAAAGTTTCTCGTCAATTATTTGAGAAAGCTGGGGAACTTGGATTATTAGGCATTGAGGTACCAGAAGATTATGGCGGGTTCGAGTTAGGAAAGGCTGTCTCAGGTCTTGTAGCAGAGAAAATGGGGTACGCTGGTGCGTTTAGCGTTTCTTTTAATATACACGCTGGTGTCGGTACATTACCTTACATATATTATGGAACGAAAGAGCAAAAAGAAAAATATTTACCGAAAATCGCATCGGGAGAATGGATTGGGGCTTATGCTTTAACGGAGCCAAATGCTGGTTCGGATGCATTAAGCGCAAAAACAAGCGCCGTATTGAATGAAGAGGGAACAGCTTGGAAGTTAAATGGTGAGAAGCAATGGATTACAAATGCTCATATGGCAGATCTATATGTTGTTTTTGCGAAGACAAATAAAGGAATGACAGCGTTTATTGTCGAAAGAACATGTGAAGGTGTATCTATTGGATTAGAAGAAAAGAAAATGGGGATTAAAGGTTCTTCAACAGCGACTCTTATTTTAGAAGATGTTGTCATCCCTGCTGAAAATGTTTTAGGGGAAGTTGGGAAAGGGCATCACGTAGCTCTTAATATTCTTAACTTTGCTAGACTTAAACTTGCTTTTGGAAATATTGGAACAGCAAAACAAGCAATTGGTTTGTCGGTTCAATATGGAAAAGAGCGAAAACAGTTCCAAACGGAATTAGTAGACTTTACGATGATTCAAGAGAAGATTGCAAATATGATCATTGCTACATATGGAGCCGAAAGTGCAGCTTATCGTACAGCAGGTGTAATCGATGAAGCAATTCATGAGAGCGATGAAGATCTTATGAAGAAAATGTCCCAATTTGCAATTGAATGTGCACTGAATAAAGTAAATGCTTCTGAAACACTTGCTTATATCGTAGATGAAGCTGTACAAATTCATGGTGGTTACGGTTATATGCAAGAGTATGAGGTAGAACGATTATATCGTGATGCTAGAATTAGTCGTATTTTTGAAGGAACGAACGAAATTAATAGATTAACAGTTGCCAAAATGTTAATGAAGCAAATCGAACAATTAGAAGATACTGAAGTAGAAAGTGATGTAGCAAATGTCGAAAGAAACCATCGTTACATTTTATTAGCGAAAAAATTGTTGAAACAATCTTTGAAAACGCTCTCTAAAACTCCAGGTCTAAAAATTGACCAAGAACAAGAATATTCACGTGTAATTTCAAATATGTTGACGGACGTGTACGTCATGGAATCAGCGTTTTTACGTACGAGAAAAGCGGTAAGTAAAAATGGTGAGGAAAAAGAACGTACGAAGCAATTAATAACGGATGTTATTTGTGAAGAAGGATACCGTAAAGTAGAAGAAGCGGCGATTTCTGTACTTTCAGCAGCTGTCACAGAAGAACAAGATAGACATGTGATTTTAGCTGAAATCCGTCAATTATTAGTACCTTTATACACGAACGTATTTACGCAGAAGAGAGAAATTGCGAAAGCTATTATAAATCGTGGGAAATATATTGTGTAAAATAGGAGGAAAGCGATATGAAAAAGATTGGTTTTATCGGTTTAGGTAACATGGGTCTTCCGATGTCAAAAAATCTAGTTAAATCAGGTTACACAGTATATGGCGTGGACTTAAATAAAGAGGCAGAAGCGTCCTTTGAAAAAGAAGGCGGAATTATCGGTCTATCAATCTCAAAACTAGCAGAAACATGTGATGTAGTTTTTACAAGTTTACCTTCACCTCGCGCTGTTGAAGCGGTATATTTTGGAGCAGAAGGATTATTTGAAAATGGTCACTCGAATGTAGTTTTCATTGATACAAGTACGGTATCGCCGCAGTTAAACAAACAATTAGAGGAAGCTGCAAAGGAAAAGAAAGTAGACTTTTTAGCAGCGCCTGTTAGTGGTGGGGTAATTGGAGCTGAAAACCGTACATTAACGTTTATGGTTGGTGGATCGAAAGAAGTATATGAGAAAACGGAATCTATCATGGGCGTACTAGGTGCGAATGTTTTCCATGTTAGTGAGCAGATTGATAGTGGCACAACAGTTAAATTAATTAATAACTTATTAATTGGTTTTTATACAGCTGGTGTGAGTGAAGCTTTAACATTAGCGAAAAAGAATAATATGGATTTAGATAAAATGTTTGATATTTTAAATGTAAGTTACGGTCAAAGTAGAATTTATGAGCGTAATTATAAAAGTTTCATTGCAACTGAAAACTACGATCCAGGATTTACTGTGAATTTATTAAAGAAAGATTTAGGATTTGCAGTAGATTTAGCGAAAGAAAGCGAACTTCACTTACCAGTAAGCGAAATGCTATTAAACGTATATGAAGAAGCAAGTGAGGCAGGATATGGTGAAAACGATATGGCTGCTTTATATAAGAAAGTTAGTGAACAGTTAATTTCTAATCAAAAATAATAGACTTATATACATCATAAAAAAGGAGAGAATATAATGATTACAACTGAAATTAAACGAGTAAAAAATCATATTAATGGTGAGTGGGTAGAATCTACTGGTACAGAAGTAGAAGCAGTTCCGAATCCGGCGACTGGAAAAATTATCGCTTACGTTCCGCTATCTCCGAAAGAAGATGTTGAAAAAGCTGTTGAAGCGGCAAAAGCAGCATACGAAACATGGTCTAAAGTACCAGTTCCGAATCGTTCAAGACAATTATATAAATATTTACAGCTTTTACAAGAAAACAAAGAAGAGCTTGCTAAAATCATTACGCTAGAAAATGGTAAAACATTAACGGATGCAACTGGTGAAGTGCAGCGAGGGATTGAAGCGGTAGAACTTGCAACATCAGCACCAAATTTAATGATGGGACAAGCTCTTCCGAATATTGCTAGCGGCATTGATGGATCGATTTGGCGCTACCCAATTGGAGTTGTTGCTGGTATTACACCGTTTAACTTCCCAATGATGATTCCATTATGGATGTTCCCACTTGCAATTGCTTGCGGTAATACGTTCGTATTAAAAACATCGGAAAGAACGCCACTTTTAGCAGAGCGACTTGTAGAGTTATTCTATGAAGCTGGTTTTCCAAAAGGGGTATTGAATTTAGTACAAGGCGGAAAAGATGTTGTAAATAGCATTTTAGAAAGTAAAGATATTCAAGCTATTTCATTCGTTGGATCTGAGCCGGTAGCTCGTTACGTGTATGAAACAGGTACGAAACACGGGAAACGTGTACAAGCGTTAGCTGGTGCAAAAAACCATGCGATTGTAATGCCTGATTGCAATCTTGAGAAAACAGTGCAAGGTGTAATTGGATCTGCATTCGCAAGTAGTGGAGAGCGCTGCATGGCATGTTCAGTAGTAGCAGTAGTTGATGAAATTGCTGATGAATTCATCGACGTACTAGTAGCAGAGACGAAGAAGTTAAAAGTAGGTGACGGTTTCCACGAAGATAATTATGTTGGACCATTAATTCGTGAATCTCATAAAGAGCGCGTATTAGGCTATATTAATAGCGGTGTAGCAGATGGAGCAACTTTATTAGTTGATGGTCGCAAAATTAAGGAAGAAGTTGGAGAAGGTTACTTTGTAGGTGCGACAATCTTTGATGGTGTAAATCAAGAAATGAAAATTTGGCAAGATGAAATTTTTGCTCCAGTATTAAGCATTGTACGAGTTAAAGATTTAGAAGAAGGTATTAAATTAACAAATCAATCTAAATTTGCAAATGGCGCGGTTATTTATACGTCAAATGGTAAACATGCACAAACGTTCCGTGATAATATCGATGCTGGTATGATCGGTGTAAACGTAAACGTTCCAGCACCAATGGCATTTTTCGCATTTGCAGGAAATAAAGCTTCATTCTTTGGTGATTTAGGTACAAATGGTACAGATGGTGTTCAATTCTATACACGTAAAAAAGTTGTAACAGAGCGCTGGTTTTAATAGAGAGTAAACAGCCAAAACAGTTGTTAAATGAAAAACACCACTCTGAAGATGTGGTGTTTTTCGTCTTGTTAATTATTTTTTTCAAAAGCTAGTTTAATACCAAAGCCAATTAAGACGATTCCTGTTAAGCCTTGAATATAACGTTGCGTCCTCGGTTTTTTCATAAAAGCACTAATTTTATCAATTAAAAATATATAAAAAGCGAACCAAATAACTGTTAATACGAGGTAAGTAAGACCCATTACGAGAAGTTGAATAAACGTATTATGATTTGGATTTAAAAATTGAGGTAAAAAGGTTAAAAAGAAGACTGCAACTTTAGGGTTTAATAAATTCGTAAGAAACCCTTGGCGAAAGCAAGAAGTGTGTTCATCTTCATTATTTAAAGATATATCGTTCGTATCAAAGCCTTCTTTGTTTCTTACCGCTAAAAGGGCTTTAATGCCAATATAAATTAAATACAGAGCTCCAACGTACTTGAAAATAGAAAATAAAAGAGCTGACTTTACAATAATTGCGGAAAGTCCGATTACTGCTGCTAAAGTATGAATTAAAAGTGCAACACATGTACCGAACACTGTTTTCACTCCACCGACCTTACCGGCAACCAATGTATTTTTCGTCGCCATTGCAGTATCAGGACCGGGTAAAATAATAAGACAAATAGACATAATGATGAAAAGAAAATAATTTTCAATCATAGTTGCTCCTCCTTTTTATTTTTAGAATATTTGATTAAAAGTAGTGTAGCACACATTTTTGATTTAATAAAATTAAATTTTATTAAAAATTATTAAATGAGAAAGAGGCTATATAGTAGTGAAATTCCACTACTATATAGCCTCATGTTTATCCCGAATGAACGGGCGCCCCACCACTTATGCGTTAAGTAAGTTGAAGAATCGATTTACATCTTCTTCTGAAACATCACTTAACTGCTTATATATATAATCCGGATTTTGATCTTTATCAACGACAACAGATCGTACTCCTTCAAAGAAATCTGCATGTCTCATGAAATTTTTAGCAAGTACAAGGTCAGTAGCGAAACATTCTTCAACGGACTTATTTTGTCCATCAATAAACTGTTTTAATGTTACTTTTAACGAAATAGGGGATTTGGATAATAGTGTTTCTTTCGTTTTTAAAGCAAAGGAACTTTGGTCTTTCTCCAATGAATGGACGATCTCTTCAATTGTATCGAAAGCAAAATGAGTATTCATTTCTTCTAATGAAGGAGCAAGCTCGCTTTCTAATTTTGGAGCAGTTGCAAATGTACGAATAACTTCTTTTAAATTAGTATGTACATCATCTTCTTTATGCCAATTTACATTTTCAAGTTCAGTAAGGAAATTTGGTAAGGAATCAGATGTCATAAAGTAATCAGCAGCGTTTATAAATAATACGTCAGCAGCTTTTAAAATAGATGCTGTTAAAGCAACATATCGGCCTGCAAAACCTGGAGCTTTATTTAAGAAATAAGCAGCACCGACATCTGGAAAGAATCCGATATTCATCTCTGGCATTGCCCATTTCGTACGCTCCGTTACAATTCGATATTTCGCACCATTTGTAAGACCGACACCACCACCCATTACAATTCCATCTAAACAAGCGATGATCGGTTTTTTATATTGATAAATATATGTATCAATTTCATACTCTTCTTCAAAGAAACGTTCCGCATGCTGTAATGCAGCTTCATTCGAACGTGCTTCATAAAGAGTTTTAATGTCGCCACCTGCACAAAAACCTTTTGTGCCAGCTCCTTTTAATACGATAAGCGCAATTCGCTCATCATTTTCCCACTCTTTCAGTTTTTGCCCAATTGGTTGCAACATGTCATAAGATAAAGAATTAAGTGCTTTTGGGCGGTTTAAAGTAATTGATGCAACGCCGTTTTCGCTAACAGAAAATAAAACGTGTTCAGTCATAATTCATCCTCCCTTACATATCTTCTTATTCTTAATTCTTGATACGTACTGAAATGTCCTTTATAAATTTTGTCTAAACTTGACGGTGCGTGTTAATTTCGACACTGCATATTTTGACGAGTTATATTTGCAGGATTTTGAAGGTTGAAAATGAATATTACAACATTACTGTAATTGTAATTATTTGAAATTATCATGATAAACACGCTATTATATATGTGTAAATTGTGCATAATTACTTCAAAAAGAGTATTTGAAGTGATTATGATGAAAGAAAAATTGCTTTTCATTAGAAATAGAGAAAGGAGAAATCGGAATGCCAGGACCTTTACTATTGTCGGTGATTATTTTGTCTTCTTTAATGATAGGGATAACGCAGTATTTTCATCATACAGATACGACAGAGGAAGTGAAGGATAAAGTACGACTTGTATTTCCGATTTTTATCATATCTATTTCTTTTTGCATTTTATTAAATAAGGATGGGTACATTATCGCAGTATTTTCATTTTTTGTAGCGATCGTTTTCATTACAGTTTTATATTATGTAATGAAAGACTTTATACAAAAATAAAGATGTCACATTAGACATTTTTATTTTTACAATAAATAAAATTTCACATACCGTATTATATATAAAAATAAAAAACATATAGCGGTAGAAAAGTGTGTACTTTGCCGTGTATTTACTTGTCAATCTTGCATAGCCAATATACTATTAATAGTGTAGAGATTAGAAAAAGGGGTTGTATCTGTCATGAAATTTGAGATGCACACAAAAATTATTTCAAATGAAAAAGAAGTAAGATTACATATAGAAGAAAACATATTTCAATTAAAATTGGATGGTTATCACTTATTTACAGTTCAAGAAATATTGCCTTTATATAAATCAAATGAAGAAAGAATTGGTAGTGCAATGATACAAAAGTTAGAGTGGGAAAACGGAAAAACTACAATAAACTATCAACTCGTATCACTAAAATCAGTAAATTAAAAGGAGCAGGAAACTATGAAGTTATTTCATACAGCGGATTGGCATTTAGGAAAGCTCGTTCATGGCGTGTATATGACTGAAGATCAAAAGATTGTATTAGATCAGTTTGTACAAGCTGTTGAAGAAGAAAAACCAGATGCCGTAATTATTGCAGGGGATTTATATGACCGAGCAATTCCACCTACGGAAGCAGTAGACTTATTAAATGATGTTTTACAAAAAATAGTCATTGATTTACAAACACCAGTTATTGCGGTTGCAGGAAACCATGATAGTCCAGATCGTATTCATTTTGGAAGTAGTTTAATGAAGAAACAAGGATTATTTATTGTGGGACAATTTCAATTTCCATATGAGCCAATTATATTAAATGATGAATATGGCGAGGTTCACTTCCATCTCGTTCCATATGCGGATCCAAGCATAGTTAGACATGTTTTGAAAAACGAAGATGTACGCTCTCATGATGATGCGATGCGTATTTTTATGAATGAGCTTTCTGAAACAATGGATAAAGAAGCAAGACACGTATTTATTGGTCATGCATTTGTAACTTCTGCGGGAGAAGCGGAAGAGAATACAAGTGATGCAGAACGACCACTTTCAATTGGTGGTGCTGAATACGTAAATAGTCATTATTTTGATAAGTTTCATTACACAGCGCTTGGACATTTACATCAAGCGCATTTTGTACGTAATGAGACAATTCGATATTCAGGTTCTCCACTTGCATATTCTATTTCTGAAGAAAAACATAAAAAAGGATATTATATTGTGGAACTGGACGAGCAAGGTGAAGCAACAATTGAAAAAAGGTTACTTGCACCACGTCGTAAAATGCGAACAGTAGAAGCGAAAATAGATGAATTATTACAACATCCAGTAAGTGAAGATTATGTGTTTGTAAAATTATTAGATGAAAATCCTGTCTTGCAGCCAATGGAAAAAATACGATCTGTATATCCAAATGCAATGCATGTTGAAAGATCTATTCAAAGACGAGAGTTCACAGAGTCAAATGAAGTAACTGTTTCAAGACATAAAACGGATGATTTATCGTTATTAAAGGCTTTTTATAAAGAAATGAAAGGCTTAGATTTATCAGAAGAGAAAGAACGTCTATTTGTAGAAGTACTACAAACAGTGCAAGAACGGGAAGGTGAACGAGGATGAGACCGATTCAACTAATTATGACAGCATTTGGGCCATATAAACAGAAAGAAGTAATCGATTTTAATGATCTTGGAGATCATCGTATTTTCGCCATTTCTGGGAATACAGGAGCTGGAAAGACAACGATTTTTGATGCGATTTGTTATGTGTTATATGGTGAGGCAAGCGGAGAAGAACGTAGTGATACGAGCATGCTTCGCAGTCAATTTGCTGATGATAATATGTATACAAGTGTAGAACTAACCTTTCAGTTAAAAGGGAAACGTTATGAAATAAAACGACAACTTGGACATAAAAAACAAGGGAACAAGACAATTACGGGACATGCAGTAGAACTATATGAAGTGATTGATGAAGAGAATGTTCCAGCTGTTGATCGTTTCCATGTAACGGATGTAAATAAAAAAGTGGAAGATTTAATTGGTTTAAGTAAACATCAATTTAGCCAAATTGTTATGTTACCACAAGGGGAATTCCGAAAACTATTAACATCTGAGACAGAAAACAAAGAAGAAATTTTACGTCGTATTTTTAAAACGGATCGTTATAAGTTAATGCGTGAGTTACTTGATCAAAAACGAAAACAATGGAAAGACGTTTTACAAGAAAAACAGAAAGAGCGAGAGCTATACTTCCGTAATGTTTTCAAATTACCAATCCGCGATGGAGCATTATTAGAGACATTGGTGGAACAAGAACATGTAAACACGCATCAAGTAGTAGAAGCATTAGAACAAGAAACAGATGTGTATAAGGCAGAGGTGGAGCAATTACAAGTAGAACAAGATGTTCAAACGAAGCAATTAAAGGATGCTGAAACACGTTTTCATGCAGCGAAATCCATAAATGAGAAATTTATAGATTTACAACAAAAAAATGAGAAATATAACACTTTACAAGAAAATCGTACAGTTATTGAAATGAAAGAAAAATCTTTTAAACGTGCGGAAGAAGCGAAGCGCTTATTACCATTTGAACAATGGTACGAAGAAGCAATGCAAAATGAGCAGAAGGCTGAAAGTTTATTAAAACAAATAATCGCTAAAAAAGAAAATGTAACGAAAAGCTTTGAACTTGCTCAGGAGAAATATGAAGCGGTAAAGAATAAAGAACCTGAGAGAGAAAATGCAAAAAAACTTGTTCAAAGATTAGAAGAGTTACAACCGATTATTGCATCATTAGCTGAGAAACAGTTGAATTTACAAAATGCAGAAATTCAAATAGGGAAATTAAAAGAAAGTATGCAAAACTTAGATCGACAATTAGATGAGCATACAAATCAAAAACAGCTAATGTCTGATGAATTACAGCAATTAGAACGAGCACTTGAGCAATATGTAGCTAAAGTAGAGGAACTAACGAATATGCGAGAAGATGCCAAAGTTTTAAAGCAAGCATATGATGTTTGGCAAGAAAAGCAAAAATTCGAGAAAGAAAAAGAAGCGGCATATAATAAGATGCGATTGGCAGTTAACGCATATGAAAATATGGAACGTCGCTGGTTAAGTGAACAAGCTGGTATATTAGCTCTTCATCTACATGATGGCGAATCTTGTCCAGTATGTGGTAGTACGAACCATCCGAAAAAAGCTACAGAGCAAAGTAATGCGATCGATGAAAAAGAGTTAAATGATTTAAGAGAAAAGAAAAATGTTGCTGAAAAATTACATGTTCAATTAGAGGAGAAATGGAATTTCTATCACCTACAATATGAACAGGTAATAGAGGAGGTTAAGAAGCGAGGCTATCGCTCAGAGGAATTAGTTGAAACATACAGTGCACTTATTCAAAAAGGAAAACAATTAGCAACTGAAGTAAATACGCTAAAAGCGAGTGAAGAAACGCGTAAGCAAACTGCTGTGAATATAAAGAGTGTAGAAGAAAAAGTAGATGCACTTCAGAAACAAAAGCGTGAGGTAGAAACAGTACAGCACCGTACAGAAATGGAGTGTATGCAGCTTCGTACGTCATATGAACATGATAAGAAAAATATTCCTGAAAACTTACAAACAGTCCAAGCTTGGAAAGTCCAGTTTGACCAAGCTATGCATGAACTCAAATTAATGGAGGACGAATGGAAGAAAGTGCAGGAAGCGTATCAACATTGGCAAAATGAAAATATACGTATTCAAGCAGAACAGGAAAGTGCTTCTAATCAATTTGAAAGTACAAAATTGAAGAAAGAAGAGACGTTTACGCGCTTTATGAAAGAGCTTGAGCAGAGCGGATTTACCGATCAAATTACGTATAAAGAAGCTAAATTAAGTGATGCTGAGATGGATATGTTACAAAAGGAAATTCAAAGCTATTATTCATCTCTTGAAGTACTTGCAAAACAAATTGAAGAGTTACGTGCTGAATTAAAAGATAAAGAGTATATGGATATTACAGCTTTAGGTGAACATATAAAAGATTTAGAAATCAATCTTGATATCATTAAAGAAAAACGTCAACGTGCGCAAAATGCGGTAACATATATTTCTGATTTACATGAAAATATTAGGCGTATTGATGAACAAATTCATGAGGAAGAAAAAGCTTTCCAGGAACTTGTTGACTTATATGAAGTAATGAAAGGCGATAACGAAAGCCGTATATCATTTGAACGTTACATCTTAATTGAGTATTTAGAACAAATTGTTCAAATTGCAAACGAACGCTTACGTAAATTATCAAATGGACAATTTTATTTAAAACGAAGTGAACGAGTTGAAAAGAGAAATCGTCAAAGTGGATTAGGCTTAGATGTATACGACGCATATACTGGCCAAACACGCGATGTAAAAACATTATCTGGTGGCGAGAAATTTAATGCATCACTTTGTTTAGCGCTCGGAATGGCAGACGTCATTCAAGCGTATGAAGGCGGTATTTCCATCGAAACGATGTTTATCGACGAAGGTTTTGGTTCATTAGATGAGGAGTCATTAACAAAAGCAGTAGACGCCTTAATTGACTTACAAAAATCAGGCCGATTTATCGGTGTCATTTCACACGTTCAAGAGCTGAAAAACGCAATGCCGGCTGTATTAGAAGTAACGAAGCAGAAGGATGGGTGTAGTCAGACGAGGTTTGTGGTGAAGTAAGTTCAAGTGTAATTCATACTTAAAGCATTCTTTGCGGGTTTCTAGTATAGAACTTATGATAAAACAAATGCCATCTCTTAATAGAGGTGGCATTTGTTTGTTATTCAATATAAAACAATTCACCTACGAGTTATCTGGAGAAGGCGGTGTATTTTCCAAACGATTATAAGCTTTAAAAGCCGAAATTGCCGATATAACACCACCTACTAAAAATAAAGCTGATCCACTGACTAATATGATACGACTGACATATGTTTCACGAGCTTCTTCAACTTCTTCTTGTAACATTGTTGGCATTTGAAATCCCCCTAAACAACATTTATTTTGTAGATAGTATATACAAACGCCTAAAATATGTTAAAATCACTGGATAGTGTTAGGAGGGAGTATATAGTTAGATGTGAATTGTTTGAAAAATCTTCATTATAAATATATGCTAACTTCACATAGAGCACATATTAACATTGTATTATGTATATGTACCAAATAAATAAAGTGAATTGTATTTCGTTCTGTTTTTAAAAATTTAAAATTCTATTATTTTTATATAAAGGTTTCACATCGGAGTTTTAAATATTTTGGAAATAGATCTAAATAAGAGGAATTCATATAAAAGGGGAATGTCTTATGACAACATATACGAGTGAAATGAGAAAAAGTTTAGTTTCAGAAGAAGATGTAGATATTTTGAAAATTATGGCGC
>NZ_JASHJA010000048.1:0-16844 GCF_030733445.1 Bacillus sp. MMSF_3353 | reverse complement strand
TTATAATCATATATTTATTAATTAATTTATCAATTTCCTGACTTAAATGGAGGACTTTCATATGACTAAAGCCGTGTTTATTTACCAGTTCTACTAATTCTAATTTTTTATTTTCTATTAGATCATTTAACTTCGCCACTAACATAAACTTTTTTCTTTCACACTCCCCCTGAACAAAATAAAAAGAGCTGCTCCCAGCTCTTGTATAATAAAATCTTTATTATTGCAGTGTAAATTTTTTCATATTCTATTATAAATGAATATATATGAAGCCAACAACAATAATTTTAGTCTATTAAGAAATAAAAAAGCAGCAATATTCTATTACTGCTACAACTTCTTTATAAATTCATTATTTATAAAAATATATTCTTCTGGTCCATCAGATTCACCATACCAAACTTCCAGTTTTATAATATGTGCTGCTACTTCTTTTAATATCACATTCATAAATAATGAAATAGGTGTTACGTTATGTTCTTTAACTCTGTAATTCTTTAGATTGGCTATAAATGACCATTCATAGCCTTTTAAATTTGTATAATAGTCATTCTCTTCTTCCCAGTTTCCTGTACTTATTAATTCCACCAATTCTTTATATTCATCCTTTATAATTACTTTACCTCGAAAGGCTGTATACATTTCAAAAGACAATTTTTTCACCCTCTTAAATTCATTATGAATTTAATTAACATATATATCTTAACTACACAATAGAAGGTTTTAAAAATCGTATTATATTTCCCTTTTCACTAAATTCACTCTCATTGTTACAATTTTTTGAGGTAAGATCAACTATATAACTCTCTGAAATTTTAAAAGTTCTTTCCTCATTAAACATTGTCAAAGGAACTGATACTCCAACATTATTATCTAAATGACTTAGTACCATTACAGGGATAGTTTCTCCTTTTAATAAATCAACATATGAGGTCTTAACTTTATAATAATGCCCTTCTAAAAAATGCATTTTTCCGTTTATTAAATCCACTGCAACTCCATTATTACAATACGCTAAGCTTTGATTTGAAAAATGAATATCATCCGATACTTTAATAAATTTCATTGTTTTATTATCAAATATATAGTAACCCTCTCTTACTACAAAGAGATTATGCGGATTGATAAACTCTAGCAAATAATGTGTGATTTCAAAGCTAGTATCTCCCTCAATCATTTCTCTGTATTCTACATAAAGTTTCTCTAACTTTTTAAATGTACTTAGTTTGATCCCCTGATTTGGTCTTGATGCAAGTGTTAAGTCATCTAATACCCATTTAGCCACGTATGTTGACGTTGGAATCATTTACAATATACCCCCTTCAAAATTCTATATATGAGCATATAAACTATTTAAATTTAATAAATTGGACTCTACTTAAAGTATAGGCAGAATCTATTTAATAACTAAGATAATTCTCTAACTTTTTCATAATAAAATGTTTAAAAATAATAATGAGTTATTCAGTTTGTATTTAACTGGTGGTTTTCAAGGATATGTGACTGATTCGGGGTATGGGGGCCATCCTCATGTATAAGGGTTACAACGCTAATGTTCACTATAAAACCCGACATAAGATCAATTATGTTGGGTTTTATATGATTGTCTTTATTAAAAATTAAACATTATTTATAGAATCTATAAAATCGCCTATAACAGACATTCAAATTACATTTTTTGAAGTTTGGTCCCTGAAATTCACGTACCCCTAGCAGATGACAGCACTCCCTCTTACGAGAGTAATCCTGTATCTCTTGCTTTTTGCACGGCTTCTTCCTGATTTTTGACTTCTAGCTTGTCATAAAGAGTAGAGGCATAATTTCTAACTGTGCCATTTGATAAGTAAAGTTTCGAAGCAATTGTTTTATAACGGATTCCTTGAGACAAAAGATTCAAAATCTCTAACTCGCGTTTCGTTAAGCCATACTCTTTTCCATCTGACTTCAATTCGACTGACCCTTCCTCATCATTTCCATCCGTTGTGTTCGTTTGTTTTGTTAGTCCTTATCCTTCCTCAACAAATAAGACCAGAAAATCCATGTACAAAAAAAGAGCGCTTTTCTTCAAAGCCCTCTCCAATAGGAATTTACCAATCCTTACGCTTATCACAGTCACGATCATGATTACGTCTACGATGACATTCATCACAGTCACAGTCACGTCTACAACGACGATCATCACAATCTCTATGTCTGCGTCCGCAGAACATTAAATCATCCCAAAATCTATTACAATCTCTGCAATGTCTGAAATTACAATTACATCCCATAAATATGATTACCTCCTCTTAACTTTAAGATTCATCATATCTTATGCTAAAAAACAAAAACAGCTTGTTTACTAGTCTACTTTCTGCATTTTAAAGTAATAATATTATTATCTAGTCTTTAAGCTTCAAATCCATTTCACCCCTTATCTTTCCTTAACAACAAACAAGACGCCACCCAGATTGCGGTAGCGTCTACGATAATTGCTATTGGTTTAATCGATTTATTTACCCTCACGTCATTTATTTCTTTGCTTCCATACCTCATTCTTTTTATGATAAGTATTCTTACCATTCATGAAGTCAGCTGTATTACCAGGAATGCTATATTTTTTATTGTTTTTCTTATCCTTCTTCTTCAGCCTCTTCTCTTCTTGTAAAGCTTGCAAATCCGCCTTCCATTGTTTCAACAAATCCTTTTCACGCCGCATCGAATTTGTACCCCTTGGATTAAAATGTGAATCAAATAATTAGATTCTATCTATTTATATAAACATTTAATTCAAATGACCATTTTGTACAAAATAAAGAGCACCTTACGATTGCAGGTGCTCAAATATATGAAGTGGGGTTACCCCATACTCCAATATATGCTTGTCCTTATAAAAGGTGCAAAATAAAAAGAGTACCCGTTCATTAGGTACCCTTCAACAAATAAGTATGGCGCTCCAAGTTTCACCTCATATGATAACTCGTCCCACGATTCATCATATGCTTGCCTTATTAGAATGTTCACTGTTTTAATGTGTAATTTCTATATAACAAAGAAAAAAGCATCCATTTTGGATGCTTAATGTGTACTAATATTAATATTGAATAGCTCTATTAATAGACTTTCTAGAACAATGAATATACTAGCTGAAGCTGATCTATATCCAATATTTTTTCCTGTAACATTAATAGTAATCTCCGCCAAATGGGTTTGCACATCATCTTTTTCAAAAATTTTATCTTCAACCTTTTCAATTATTGCTACATTATCTACTTCTTTAAAAGTTTTCAGCAATTTTGTTTCTAATAAAGTAAAATCAAAATTTTCATCTTTAACCACATCAAATTTAATCTTCATTTTTATTTCCCCATTTTTAACTACTTAATATATTAACATTAATATAATTATATATATTTTTATTAAGTAATTCAAAAGTTATGTTTTTCAAAACTCCCCATAGTTCACATATCTAATGGAGAGAAATAAAAAAACAAATCGTAAAAGTTCCTCTTCCAAGGTCAAGATAACTCTCAACCTTCTCCACGCCTCCGCGTCACCAAGTAACGTTATTATAATGGGAACGCTATCCCCAAAACGTATTCTTTTTTCAAAGAACTGTTTATCGGAATAGTTTATAATTTTTACGTTTTTATTTAGTCCCCCAAAAAGTCCGCGTTTTGTTCGCGCTTTTTAGATTATTCCCAGCGCTGTAGCAATCAACTTAACCGCACTCTGCTTCTTCTCATAGAAGTATGTCTTCTCGAGTAATAGATCGTGATAAACATCTGAATCCTTTACTCTCTCATTTGTCAGGAACTTTTGCTCTACAATATTACGCTCATTCTCATCTAATAAGTTATTAAGTGCCTTTTCAACCTGCTGCACCTTCCATTTACTCGTATTCCTTGAATCACGTAACTCAGGAAACAAACTGATCCCTTCTTGCTCCACGTCATTGCTGAATTGCATCTTGATTGCTCTGTATTCCTTTAATACGCTTACTACTTCCTTCTGTACTTTCTTATAATCGATATTCGGTAACAAAGTCAATTGTTTCTCCAATTTTGAATCCTCCTATTTCAAATTTCGGTTTTTATATTCACATCAGGTACGTCAAATTTTACTGTCAAACTACTGAATAAGGGAATGATGACTACAATACAGCCCCCACCACACTGTTAGTCATTGTTCCGCTATCCATTAAACTTTTAACAATTTACGTTTCTTGTTATTTATCTTCTCTTTTGCTGCCTCAATGTTATTCGCTACCCTTGTATGGTCCTGATCAAATTGAATCATGCCATCTATTACCGGTGTAAATCCTTGCTCATCGATGTATTGTAAATAATCAATCGGCGCTCGTTCTGTCTGATCTACTAAGTATCCATAAATACCAAAGTCTGCTCTCGGTATAGACTTCTTGCCCTTCGGTTGATGAGACATCCTTACATAAGATTGAATGACTGATAGTGGTACAACGAATACCGACTTGCCCTTGCTAAACTCAATAAGGAAGAAACAAATCGCTCCCATCTTCTCTGCTTTCTCCAGGTAATCTAGTTGATGCTGTGTAATATTCTTTAAATCAAAACGTGTAGCATTCTCTGTAGATTTCGCTTCAAACGCAATAGCTCGTCCCTTATAAACGCCATCATAGTCCACTGTACTTTTAGCTTCATAGAATCTATTTAATACACGGCCACCTTTACTCTTTAACACCTTTACAGGAGTCGGACGCTTGTTTATAAGCGCCACTCCACCTCTTTGATACATTTCGTTCGCTAGATTGATAAGCATTTCAAATGCCATTCCACGGTTTCCTAGTCCCATTGTTATTCCTCTCTTTCTATTCAAAGAATTATTTTGTTAAAAAATTCATTTCGATTTATAACCGCTATCTTTTTCTTTAATTTCCCAGTAAAATTAAATGGAAATATTTTAATAACATAGGAGGAAGCAATGAAGCATAACATCAATCTATGGTCCTTTATATGCTCTTTGATTTGCGTTGGACTATTCCGTTTATATTTTGAAATTCCACTTGAACTATTCAAATTTTTCACGGATTCATTACACATTCACCCTTTATTTATATTACTAGTTTTAACAATAGGAACTTTTTTTGCTGGCATTATAGGATTTTCTAAGATGAATAATTGGATTGCGATGCTTAGGAGTGTAGCAACAGTCTTACTAACATTGTTATTATCAGTGTTTTTAACACTAACTTTGATTGTGGGCTATGCATTAAGTTAAACGTAGTTTCTTGTTAATAAAACTCAATATTCCGTCAATAATATAGATGACATTAGATTTTTCTCCTTGTTCCCCCTTGGAGATGAGCAGTTAGTTTTTGCTAACTGCTCTTATATTTATAACAAAGATAAGATTCTTTAGAATGATTCTTCTTTATTTCTCAATATAAGGAGCCTTGGATTTTCATTAACACTCCTGTAGTATATAAACAAAGAGTAAGGTAAGAGTTACTCTTTGCCATTTTAGGAAAGGTTCTGTTGGAGACAACAGGACCTTTTTTCGTAAAGAGATGGTTTTGTTTAATTTTTCACCAATAACCACAAAAAATATCTTTCAATCATTATATACTGAATTAAATCAATAGATTAGGAGTAGATCAAATGCCAGTTACACTAGAACTTATTCTTTTCATTCTTATAGCAATTAGTGCTGTTGGCTATTTAATAAAAGAATTTCAAAAAACTAGGAAAAGAACACTTGGAATTTCAATAGAATTTTGGGTTCTTTTCTGGTCAATATGGAGAATATCGGCTATCATAATCTAATTTGTAAAATATAATCTCTCTTGATTAAAACTCAATATTCCGTCAATACTGTAGATGACATTAGATTTTCTCCTTGTTCCCCCTTGGAGAACCGAGTAGTTAGCTTTTGCTAGCTGCTCTTTGTTTGTAAAAAGCACTCAATTAACTGGGCATACATATAATATTCTGTGTTCCTTTCTCTATATATTGAAATAGTCTTTACAAATGGATAATCTCGTCACGAGAGCACTTTATTAAGTGCTCTTTTTAGGTTTTAAACTAATGAAAAATGAAATATTTACCATGAAGGTATACACATTGCCTCTTACCCCTTTGGACAACTTGCTATAGATATTAATAATGAAAATTCATCAGCAATCTCACTTATTTAATCTTTCGTTTTATAAAGAGAAAATGTTTTTATATTTATAAGATAAAAAGAGGTTGATGGATTGATTCTCCACCAGCCTCTTTTTATTTTGCTATTCAATTAGAAGCTAACCGTCGCTGCTTCCTCTCCTGAACTAATCATTCGCTGTTCAATCTTTCCTAGCAGTTCCTTTATCTTATCTGAATAAAGTTTGACTGCTTTCGTAGATTGAGCATTCTTAAGCTCTTCTGTCCATTCTGCTAAATCTTCTTTTTCTTGATCATCTAGATAATCAAAAACTTCCTTTCGAGACATCGGGCTCACCTCAACTCAACTCACTTTATTTGGCCGTTACATAACCAAATCTCCTCATCTCTCTATTTCTATTTATACCAGATTACTCCTCTATTATTCCTTATTCTTTTTTTCGAGTTCGTTCAATTTCTTTGAAATCGACTGAATCTCGTCGGTTTTTACTTGTTCCGTTGCCAAGCGATTGTGCAGCAGGAAAGCTTGCCCTGAAATCCCAGCAAGAATACTCACCTTAAGAATATCCATCATTGTTTCAGGGTTAAACATTGCAACACCAACGAGTGAAGCAATACTTCCTACAAACATCTCTCCCAAGAAACCCGGGTGAAATGCAAGCTTGCTCTTACGAGGCAACAAAAACTTTTTGTTTGTGATGTAATGACTAGCCAATCCTGAGACCATACCAGCCACAACTGAAACAATTACTGTAACCAACATAATATGCACCCCTTTTAGAAAAACTTTTAACATTGCAGCAGCAGTTTCTATTTAATAATTAGTTGCTATAACATAGCATCACCCCTTTCAGGCAAAAACAAATAACCTTCCAGGAAAATGAATTGTTTACACAATGAAATAAAGTAACATAAAGTTCCTTTTTGTGTAATTTCATTAACCCGAAAGGTTATAAGTAATTAGTAATATAAAAAAGAAAAAGAAAAAAATGCAACTAAATTATATCACATTGAAGTTTGTTTTATCTTTAAATTCAGGAAATTTATTTTGTTATTTAACTTTCTCAAGTTAACAAATCAAATTCTTTGATATCTTTACACTTTCTAATAATTCTAAAGCCTGATGGTTATTTAATTTTTTCAATCTCCCATCAATTATGCTGTAGATTACACTACAATTTTGATGAATATAGAATTCCAATATCTCAAATGCTACTTTTTTATTCTCTTCATTTTCATAGTTGTATAAGTTTATTATTCTAGTTCCTGTCTCACGTACTAACCACAATACCTTACGCTTAAATAAGAAATAATAATATGGGACCATTAAATCCGCCACATCTGATTCCCGATTATTCATTTCTAACAAAGAATTCGAGAATTCTTTGTTATTAAAGACGGCCACTTTTTTTATTATTTTCATACTCGATATATTCACCTTTCTTAGAAAATAAAAAAGACAAGGAATTAATCCTCATCTTTTTCATAACTACAGTTAATTTTTCTCTTCATATTCGATTACCATAACCAAAAGCGGTTGGCCTTGTTCACGTTCTATGAATCCGCTTGGTGTTATTTTTCCAACTATTTTTCCATGCTTAGCACAATACTTCAAAAAACCATTCACTTCTTCATCAATTCTTAATGCATCAGCAATAACAGTTCTGATTTGTAATAACATAGTAAATCCCCCGATATTTTCTTATTTTAAATATGTAATCTCAGAAACTCGAAATCCATTTATTTCTGGTACATATTTAAATTCCAGAATTAAGCCGTTTTGTTTTACCAAAAACAATCCTTTTTTGACTTTTGTAATAGTTCTTGGTTTTTCATAATTAAATAGACTTGGTTTACTTTTATAAGTAACTTTGTAATTCTTATTTGTACTAAAATAATCTGATGTAAATTCATCAGCTAATTCTACAGTTGTTACATGATTTCCTAAAAACATTTCTAGTTCTCTTTTTTTTGATAAATAGTTAAGTGGCCATTCTTATCAATATCATCAAATATTAATTTGAATTGCCCTCCTAAGTCGTTAATCACATTTTGTGATAATTCATCTTCAAACAAATAATCGTATTGAATTTTTTCTTTCAAATCTTCTACTTTGATTGGTGTTAACGCTTCTGTTTGAGGTTCATCCTTTATAAAGGTGTTATAAAAAACAAACATCATAGCTAAAACGCCTAACATTAAAAATAATCTCTTAATCTTCATAAAGTCTTCATCCTTTCACATTGTGATGTTCTCCAAAAAATGCAAAAAAGCCCTTTTCGGAGTTGTATTTAAAAAGAAAGTAAAAGTAAAAAACTTAAACTATCTTTGAAAATCGAAACCCCGAAAGGGCTATAGTAGTTATAAATATAAAAAATCGAAATTTAAAAAAGGTATACTTAATTTTAACAAATTACACCTACAAAAACAACCATATTCAGAATATTTAATTCGTTAAATATACGTTATGATGAATATTATAAACCTTCAGAATGGAATTTGATCTTAAATTGAAAAAACGTCTAATTTCTGTTTTTCCAATATCAATCTTTATAATTGGTATTACCTTGCTTTTACTAAGACAGTTCGTTTTTTTTCCATATAAGGTTTCTGGGGTTTCTATGGAAAACTCCTTATTCAATAATGATAAGGTTTTAATTAATCACTTCATCCATTCAATAGAAGCTCTGCAAAGATTTGATATAGTTGTTGTTAATTCCCCCCTAGAAAACACTTCTAATAATAAATCAAAACAGCTTTATATAAATGGACTTGTGGTAAAAGATCTATACTCAAAAGGTAAGACAGCTGGTTTTTCATTAAAAAGTATTTACGGTTTCGATAGGGTTCCGAATGATACAATTTTTGTATTAGGAGATAATCGTGAGGAAAGTTTAGACAGCAGATTTAAAGAAATAGGCTTTATACCTTTGAATAATATAGAAGGCAAGGCGGTTCTACGCTATAAGCCATTCAATAGACTTGGGAAGTTTTAAGAAAATAGTATAAATCCATTACAAGATAAAATAATAGAATTTTCCGTATATTAATTAATAAAAAAAGAATCCCTACTAGTAGTTGAGATCCTTTACTTTTACCATATTATCATTTTGGTAAAAACCTATTTAGCTACATCATTAGAATTTGCTGCAAGTAATCCATTACCTTGTTCTTTAAATGTTGTTTCAGCTGTTTTTTGCTCTGGCTTTTCTTTCTCAAGAACTACCACATTTACTGTTGCAGTTGAGCTGTTTCCTGCCTTATCGGTTGCCGTTACTTGAACTGATATTGCGCCTGGCTTACTTGTATCATATGCTCCTACTGTTACTAATGGATTTGAATCTTTATTATCTTTTACATTCACTAAACTTCCTGGACTTAATTTATCTCCCACATGTACGGTTACACCTTGTTTCGCTGTTATTACTGGGGCTTCCGTATCCTTCTCTTCTTCCTTTTCTACTACTTTTACTGTTACCGTTGCAGTTGAGCTGTTACCCGCATTATCAGCTGCCGTTACTTGAACTGATATTGTACCTGGCTTACTTGTATCATATGCTCCCACTGTTACTACTGGATTTGGGTCTATATTATCTTTTACTTCTACTAAATCTCCTACATTTAGACTATCCCCTACATGTACTGTCACACCTTGCTTCGCTGTAATTACTGGGGCTTCTGTATCTTTTTTCTCTTCTTTTTCTACTACTTTAACGGTTACTGTTGTACTTGAGCTATTTCCTAATGCATCTGTTGCCATTACTGTTACTTGAATTTCCCCTATCTTACTTGTATCGTACGCTCCCACTGTTATTATTGGGTTTGGATCTTTATTATCTTTTACTTCTACTAAATCTCCTGCATTTAAGCTATCTCCTACCTGTACAGTTACACCTTGTTTTGCTGTAATTACTGGTGCTTCTGTATCTTTTTCCTCTTCTTTTTCTACTACTTTGACGGTTACCGTTGTACTTGAGCTATTTCCTGATGCATCTGTTGCTGTTACTGTTACTTGAATTTCTCCTGCCTTACTTGTGTCGTACGCTCCTACTGTTACTACTGGGTTTGGATCTTTATTATCTCTTACGTCTACCAAATCACCTGCATTTAAGCTATCTCCTACATAAACGGTTACACCTTGTTTCGCTGTAATTACTGGTGCTTCTGTATCCTTTTCTTCCTCTTTTTCTACTACGCTGACGGTTACTGTTGTACTTGAGCTATTTCCTGATGCATCTGTTGCCGTTACTGTTACTTGAATTGCCCCTGCTTTACTTGTATCGTACGCTCCCACTGTTACTACTGGGTTTGGATCTTTATTATCTTTTACTACTACTAAATCTCCTGCATTTAAACTATCTCCTACATAAACAGTTACACCTTGTTTCGCTGTAATTACTGGTGCCACTGTATCCTTTTCTGGTTTTGTTGTACCACCATCGTTACCATCTCCGCCTGTTGGTGGTTTTGTACCGCCTCCACCATCGTTACCATCTCCGCCTGTTGGTGGTTTTGTACCGCCTCCATTATTACCTTCACCACCTGTTGGCGGTTTCACTTCCCCGCCACTAGTGTCACCCGAAGTAGGTGGCTTTTTATCATTATTAGTTGGAGGTATTGAGTTATCTGCAATAGCCACACCATCATTAATATTTAGATCGCCACCAAATACAAAGTTCTTACTATCCTTATTATCCGAGACAGAAGGATTGTTTGTTGCTGATGCTATTGAAGTATTTAAATCTGAAAAACGATTATTTGATTTATCACCGTCAATAACTGAGGCTAAGTTTCGATCTGAGTTTATAGCTGCGGTTGCAATTGAATCTGTTAAGTCATCAAATTTCTTTTTGGTTTTGTTATTTTCAATGATACCGGCTAAATTTTGGTCAGAGCTACGTTTTGCATTATCAATGATTTCATCAAAATCATTAGTATTTAGATTTTCAGTCGGTTCATTCTTACTTTCTTCTTTTTTCTCATCTTTTTTCTTTTCTTTTTCACTATCCTTTTTCTTTTTAGATACTGATGCTGTTTTAGTGCTCTTCTTTTCAGAAGAAAACAGTGAGCAGCCTGTAACTACCCCAACACTTAAGGTAGTTACAGTAGTCGTAAGTAACACTTTCTTTAAAATTTTCGAATAATCTAAAGGCACAATCAATTCCTCCCTATTACCTAACCTGCACTTATAGTTGCTACAGAAGTAGCAGAACTATTAGGTGTAGAATTATTAATTTTTTCGAGTAAATCTTTATTTCCAACCTTTTGAGCAAACTTTTTAGCTTCCTCGGATTTATTTAATTTCAAATAACTATTAACAATAATTCCTTCTCTTCTGCCATCTAGTGGCACTTGATCTCTTAATTTGATAACTTCTTCATGCTTGTTATCTAATGCAGCAATTTCAAAATTAATTAGTGGATTTTTTGTTTTTAATTCTTTTACTTTTTTCAAATTATCTACAGCTATATAATATGAAACTACTGATTCTGCAAAATCTTGTTCTAAGTCAATTGCCTTCTGTGCTTTACCACTCAATAGATACGTAAATAAAACCGCCTTTTTATCTTCTTTTCCTAATTTTTTATAATCGACTTTATCAAATTCCAAGGCAGCATCTTGATATTTTTGAACTGCAGATAACCTTAACCCATTTATTAGATTCGCATTAACTTCCAAACTATTTACATTATTTGCAGATGCAGCCTGTGAATTTTTCATATTGCTAAAGGCAAAACCTGCTACTACTAATAAAACAATTGATGCGACTCCTATAATAGCGTACTTATATTTTTTCATATTATTTAAGATTCCTTTTTTATCGATTGCGACTTTCTCTTCTTGTTCAAATTTAGTTTCATTTGGTTGATTTCTTTCATTATTTAAATTAATTTCATCACTTTCGGGTTCGCTTTTAGCCACAACTATTTTTTGTCTCTTTTGTGCATCTTTTATTTTCTTTTCTTCCTCTAGTCTTCTTTTTCTTACTTCCTCAAGTTTTTTCTCTTCTTCCTTCCGTTGTGCTTCTGCCTGTTTCCTTGCTTCTTCCTCTGCTTTTCTACGCGCTTCCGCTTCTGCTCGTTTTCTTGCTTCTTCCTCCGCTTTTCTACGCGCTTCCGCTTCTTCACGCTTCCTTGCTTCTTCCTCTGCTTTTCTACGCGCTTCTACTTCTTCACGTTTCCTTGCTTCTGCCTCTACTTTTCTACGGGCTTCCGCTTCTGCCTGTTTTCTTGCTTCTTCTTCTGCTTTTCTACGCGCTTCCGCTTCTTCACGTTCCCTTGCTTCTTCCTCTGTTTCTTCTATTTTTAAATCATTTTCAGAAGTGCCTGCCTGTTTTTGAATTGTAGTAATCCAATCAAGAGCTGGGTTACTATTTGAAGATTCATTTTTAGGTAAATTTACATTTACACTTTCTTCACGTTGGTTCTGCGGTTGTTCTAAATGCTCTTTTTGTATTTGCTCACTTATTGGATCTTTATAGATATCCTCATATTGTTCTTCTTCCTCTGCTAGTAATCGTTCTCGTCGTTCTTTTTCTTGTCTAATCCTTTCCTTAATTACGTTTCTTTTTCTATTATTTTGCATATAACAACAATGGCCTCCTTTCTATCGGTACCTCATTAATGAGAGTAATTAAATTATTCATCCTTCATAATTAATCATGAGATATTTCTACAGAAAAACTAAGGAAAATTAGAGATAATATTATTTTTTTAAGCATGATAAATAAAAAAAAGGATAAATAGGTAGCACCCATTTATCCTTTTTTATTTATCATCTATTGAGTTTATCGTTTTCCGACAGAAAACTCCTTCCTTAAAATGTGAGAGTATGAAACACCAATTTTAGGCGGGAGATGAATGTCGCTTGGCATAAGCCAACATGTTTACTACCATATACTTGTACAGATTGCTCTTTGAAAACTGAAGATATGAGGTTGGTTGCAGAAAAATGTTGCAACCAACCTCATATCTTCAACGTTCTTGCGCCCCACGTTTGCCGAAGTTGCGAAAACCAAGCTAAAGTAGGAAACGTGGTGAGTTAACGTACAAGATACTTATGTTTTCACTGTAGGGACTACGGGCAGAGCATGCTAAGATAACCGGTGGATACATCGGTGTTCGCAGGAATCTCCCACTTCAAACAGTCCGTAAGGACGTTAAGTGGTGAGAAGTTCGAAGTGCATGTTATACCCTTAATACATCACTTTGTATCCAGATTTTAGATAGAAAAAGATACAACCCACTCATTATACTGTATATTCCGATAAATATGAATATATATTTTCACGCCATATTAAGTTCATCCATTACTTTCAACTTTTCATGTAGTAGATTAAAAATTTCATCTTTATAGTCACATTTCTTCAATTTTTTAATTGCTTCATCCTTTATTTGTGACACTCTTTCAGTTGTTATCATAAGTGCTTTTGCAATTTCTTTATGCAAATACACTTTACCATCTAGAAGACCAAAACATAGATTTAGTACCATCTTTTGCTTTGGGTTTAATACTTCATCAAATATTAACCATAGCTCGTAATTTAAGTCCTCAATTACCATCTCATTTGTTGACGGAATTGCTGAACTATCATCATAGAATGGATTTGATATACCCATATCTTCATTTATTGTATCTATATCCAAAGTCATAGTAGTAGCTCGCTTATAATATACGTTGTGCCTAATGACTGTTTCGCTAGTTACATTTAACTCTTTTACTACTTCTTCCACTGAAGGGGTTCTGTTGTACATTTGTAGATATTTATCTTCTAACTCGACATATCTTAAATTAAATTGATTCACAGAATTAGGGATTTTAAAAGGCCCAGACTTTTTTTCACATATAATTCCTAACATACTTTTTTGTATCCACCAAAAAGCGTACGTGGAAAAGCAATAACCTAAAGCCGGATTAAAATCTTCCATTGCCCGTAACATTCCCTCATTACCTTCTTGAACCAGATCATCAAACTCTATATCAGGGTGCTTGTTTTTGTACTTTCTTGCAATAGATAATACTAGTCCTACATTCACATGAAACAAATAATCACGTAGATCCTTTTCACCATGTTTGTACCGCTGAAATAATTTTAAACTTTCTTGTTTTGATAGTACCTTATAATTCCCAATTCCCTTAATTTCAAAAGTGTTTCCTTCTAGATTAGCCATTGGCTTAATACTTCTTGCAGTAGAACCTTGTGTTATAGTTATAGTTTTATTTAATGAATCATCGCGATTCAAGCTGCTATATGATGGATTCATACCTATTCCGTTGCCAAAACCTTATAAAAGTCTATAAAGTTTGTTTATTTCCCTGTTCTACGAGTCCAGTTTTGCCAAAGCTACTACCGTTTGATATAACTCTCCGAGGGCGTAAATTCGGATACAACGCATCCTACATATTAGCCATAACGTTTAGGTGTTAATTGGCTAATTTATAACGTGACAAGTTGATGGCTGCATTCAAATCCCGATCTATGATATGACTACAAGCACATTTGTATATGCGATCAGATAGCTTTAGATCTTTCTTGATGCTTCCACAACTTGAACACATCTTAGAAGATGGATACCATTTATCAGCTTCAATAAATTCAATACCGTATTTTTCGCTTTTATATTGAATTTGTCGCTTAAGCTCATATAAACATTGTTTTGCAATAGCTTTAGACAAGTGCTTATTCTTCATCATTCCTTTGATGTTCAAGGTTTCCATCACGATTCGATATGGCTTGGTTTTCACGATATCTTTCGTGACTTGATGAAGATAATTTGTTCTGATATTGGTCAACCTTCTATGCAAGTGTTGTATTTTCTTTTTGACTTTTATAATGTTGCCGGTTTTGATGAAACGGTTTCCCTCCTTATTTATTTCATATTTGCGAGAAACTTGACGTTGCAACCTACGAAGTCGTTTCTCTACCTTTTTTACTGTTTGTGTTTTGTTGATATTTTTCTTTTTCTCTCCATCCGAGCAAACAGCCAGTTCCTTCACACCAACATCAATGCCTAGTGAGACGTCTGTTAATTCTATTTTGGGACACTCGTTTTCTACGCCAACGGACAAATACCAATACTTTCCGTCGAAATGAATACGTGGATTCGTATACTTTACATCGACTGGTAATGATTCTGAAATTTTCATCCATCCAACTTTTTCAATCAACACTTCGTTATTTCGAACTTTCAATTTCACATTATCGTTGTAAAAAGACGGCTTGGATTTTCTTCTGCTTTTGAAACATGGTTTATTAGCCAGTCCCTTGAAGAATCGCTTATATGCTTCACAAGCATCTTTGATCGCTTGCTTTGTAATGTTATTGGATACTTCGTATAGCAATACATATTCTTCTGTTTGTTTCAGAACGGTTAATTCTTTACGAAGGAGGCCGTCAGATAGAAATTTACCACCGTGCTTGTGATTTTCTTCTTGTTTACCTAATGTCCAATTATAAGCCCATCGGGCTGTTCCAACGGATTTCCAAAGTTGATGTTCTTGTTCTTTATTTGGTCTTATTCTTACTTTCCTCGCAAGTATCACTTTTCATCAACTCCTTAATCATCTTCTTGGCTTTATTGGCTCTTTTGCCTTGCAATCTACAGCTGAAAACAGTGACAATCTGAATTAAATCTTCTACTAATTCTTGTTCCTCGGTCTTTTTTGTATGGTCAATGACCTCAATAGTCGTTCCATATTTATTACATAGGTTTTCGATTAATTCATACCCAAATCGAATTAACCGATCTTTATAAAGAATAACAATCTTTTCTACTTCCGAATTAGTGACCTTATCAATTAGTTCATTTAATCCCTTTTTATTATAGTTAATCCCACCTCCTATATCAGTGATGATTTCAAATTGATAGCCTTTAGCAAACATATACGTTTTTACGTTATCAATTTGTCTTTCCAAATCATCTTTCTGTTTATGAGAGCTAACTCTACAGTATCCTATCACTATTTTGTTTAACTGCATTTCACCTTTAATACCCAAGAAGTGATTAAGTTGTTCTTGTGAGTAATATCGATAACCACTATCCGTTACGTGATGTGGTTTAAAAACATTTTGTTTATCCCAGTTTCTTAACGTTTGAGTTGTCTTTCCTATTAAATCAGCAAATTCACCTATGGAATAGTACTTCATCTATATCACCTCTCTAATTATTATTACTTAAACTTTATAATAATTAGAGGGTCTTTTATAAAGTTTTATAGATTTATTTCAACTGTTACTTCCCTCCCTTCTCATTTTATCGAATTGTTTCTAAAAACATCTGTGTCTCCTTTTGTACGTTACTAATCAACTTACAATTCCTTGCACATGTATTGGCAACTTCTTTATGTGCTTTCGTTTTTCTCAATTCTATATAAATATCGCATCCTTTGCAGATGCTACTAATACCTTCCATTATTTCTAATTGTCTTCTTCTTTCATATAAAAACTGTTCTTTCGTTTTCTTCTCACTTACTCGTCTCCCCATTTGTTTCACCTCGTATACATGAATAGTATTATTTAGTAATTAAAAACTACTATCGATATTACATAGATACGAAACTTCGCCCTAAAACCCTTCCAAATTTCTCCTGTATGTATATGATATAGGATTATAACAAAATGTAAAATAAATTATTCTAAAAATTTCAAAAAATTACCGAGATATTAAAATAGCCATCATTTCCTTATGATTAAACTAATTATATTTATATAAATCTTGATAATCATCA
>NZ_JASHJA010000047.1:0-17801 GCF_030733445.1 Bacillus sp. MMSF_3353 | reverse complement strand
AAGAGCTAAAAGATTCTTTTGTAAGATTTCCTATTTCCATGATCACCACCCGCTCGAGTACAGGACAGCCGAAACAAAAAAAGAAAAAAGAAGGTGGTTCGCATGGGAAATAGTAAATTCCAAAACATAACTTTATTTGAATTTATTATTTTCATTCATTCACTGCAACTAGCATCAGGAATGCTAATTATGCCAAGCCCACTTGCTACTACTGCTGGCACAGATGGCTGGATTTCAATCATTCTTGGATGGATTGTTACTTCTATAATCGGCGTATTTATTATATTAATGTTACAAAAAAATCCTGACAAAAATTTCTCACAAATCTTAAAAACATACTTTGGTAAATGGATAGGGACAATTCTTTTTCTTTTATACGCCTTTTATCTATTTTTTGCTGGGTTTAATACTTTATTAAAGGCAACTGATATTGTAAAAGTGTGGATATTCCCTTCCACTCCAGCTTATCAAATCGCCATATTATTACTATTACCTTTTATTATTTTAGCCCTGAGTGGGTTAAGGTCCCTTACTAGTTATTCTATGCTTGTTTTCTTCTTCACTACTTGGATGCCACTATTTCTTCTTTTTTCATTAAAGAGTATGTATGCTCCTTTACACCTACTACCTATTTTTAAAGATGGCTTATACCCTATTGTAAAGGCAACGAAAGAAACCATTACCCCTTATGCCGGCTTAGAAATTGCATATTATATATATCCGTTCTTACAAAAAAAACAAAAAGCTATAAAGGGACTACTAATAGCGAATACTGGAACCATGTTTTTCTATCTATATGTGACTATTCTTTCTTATATATACTTTAGTCCTGAGGGGATAAAAGACGTAATTTGGCCAGTATTTCATCTGTTAAAAGGAGTTCGTTTTTCTTTCATAGAACGATTAGAAATTATATATATCGCTTACTATTTAATTGTATTTTCCACTACAATATATCCATATTTATTTTTCAGTTTTGAGTCTGTGACCATTTCACTTCAAAAAAACGCTCGCAATTGGGCGTTGGTTGGTTTTATGGTATTAATAGTCGGCTTATTTATTTTTCTAAATCCCAATGTGGATCAATATTTATTTATATATTCTCTTATGGATATCTTAAATATCATTTTCTTTATTCTATTACCAATCTTATTTTTCGCTTACAGCATTCTTTTTGCTTGGGTTACTAGGAGGAAACAACTTTGATTCGAAAATGGATATGGATTGTAATTTGTTTTGTATATTTAATTGGTTGTAGTCAGAGAATTCCTCTTGAGAAGGTTTCATTAATCCTGTTAATTGGCTTGGATAGAGCTCCTAATGGAGACATAAAAGTTGGCACAAGCATCCCACTCTTTCATCATAAACAGCAACAAAGTACTATAGAGCATTGGACCCAGGCATCAACTGTATATAATGGCTTCAGTAAGATAGATACAAAGTTAACGGGCTATATGACAGCCTCCAAAGCTGAAATTATTTTAATTGGGAAAAAATTGGCGCAAGAATCAAATTGGTTGCAGGAACTTGATTCTTCTTACCGTGATCCTTACGCTACCATTAATGCTAAAGTAGTACTTGTAGATGGACCTGTAGAAGAAATTTTTACAATTAATAAGCCAGATAAACCATCACTACCATCTTATATAAGTAGTGTAATCGAATCCTCCATTCAAAATAATCAATCCGTTTCTTCTACGATTCAACAATTAACGAGAGAACAAAATGAAGAAGGAATGACACAAATTGTTCCAGTTATCAAAAAAACAAAGAATGAAATTGACACGATAGGAATTGCACTTTTAGATCGACAAGGAAAATATTTAACTCGTATCCCTAAAAAAGATGTTAAGTTCTTCAATCTTATAAATAAGTCAAAAAATACAGGCCGGATCATACTACACCTTGCGCTTCCTCCTAAAAAGTCCAACAAAAAAATAAACACTTCTATCTTCGTACAGAATGCGACAAGGAAGATAGATGTTAATTTTAAAAACGGAAAGTTTGTATTTAATCTCAATATAAACGCTAATGTAGCTTTAATAGAAAAAACCAATGCGAATTTAATTAAGGAGCATTATGATAATAAAAAAAATATAAATAATTTAGAAAACGCTATCGAAAAAGAAATTAATAAGGAATTACAAAATATGTTGTATGAAATACAGCAGAATAAAATTGATCCAATCGGATTATCCCTATATGCTAGAGCTTTTCAATATAAAGAGTGGAAAAAACGAAAAAAAGATTGGTTGCAAGCGTTAGAAGAGGCTAAAATAAATGTAAAGACACATGTCAAAATAAAAGATACCGGAACCATTAGAAATTAAAGGTTCTGTTGCTATAAAAACTTGAAACCAACGAACGTTTCTTGGAGAGTAGATGCAATCTACATGGGGCTATCATACATACCTGTCAATCTAAAATGTTGTAGTAGCCCCCAAAACCATAATTTTCTTTTTTGGAAAATCTGAAACTTGATGATAGTATTCATAATAATGAATACTATATTATGAAAAGAGTAACAAATCCTTTACTTTTTCCAAAACTGTTCCAGTAGAATGACAATCATGGTACCCACGAGTAATCCATTACTTAAAACATATTCTAAGAAAGAAGGAATTCCGCTAAATGCGCTTTCTGGAAGAAACATTATGCCTAAACTGATTAATAATGTAATTCCTAATATAGTTAATCGGTGTTGATTTAATTCTTCACGTAAAATCGATTGAAATGAAATGCCTATTACTTGGACAAATGTTGCTAAAAGTGCAGCATTAGCAATAGGGCCTGGAAGCAAGGATATAAAGCTTACAATTGAGAGAATAAAAGAAATTCCTGCTAATATAAGACTTGCTATAAGGAATGAATTCAATTTTCTTTGTCCTGTTAGTTGAATAAATCCCGCTGATGCAGGTAATGGTACAATTCCAATTGTAGAGAATAACGATGAGATAATATGTGATATACCTCCGACCCATACACCACGGTTGAGTGTTTGCTTTTCATTTTCTTTAGATACGGGAGCTACTTGTTTTACAGCTGAAATAGCCGCAATTGTATTTGCAACTAAAAGAAATGTAAATAAAGTTGCAGTTAGGGTCATTCCAATATCGAATCTAGGTGTCCCCCAAGCGAATATCTGTGGTAACTTAACTAGCTGTGTGTGTGAAGGCATATGAGATGATTTTCCTAAAACAGCATACAAAAGCCAACCAAATGAGATTCCAAGTAACACAGCGTAACTTTTCATCCATCCTTTCCCTTTAATTGATAAGAAAGTAATAAGGGCAAAAACAAAGAGTGCAATAGTAGCTGTTGGATAGTCAGGATGAGTTGCAGATCCTTGTAATCCCATCATTCCTTTTAGTAACACACCACTAAGCTGAAGTGCTAAGATTAAAAGAAAAGTCCCTGTAACTAAAGGGGTAAATAAACGTAAGATTCGATGAACAAGCCCTGTTATACCAAGAACGAAGAGTAATATACCTGCAATAATTAATCCACATTCTAAAAGTTGCAACACGTCTTTTGCACTTTGTCCCTGATGCATAGCAACTTGTCCCAGTATGACAAATATACTTACCCATGAACCGGCTGGACCATCCGCTATGGGATAGCGATGCCCAAACCATGCTTGTATAAATGAACTTATTCCCACGACTAAAAAAGTTCGCTGCATTAATGTTGAAATATCTTCTACTGATAAATGGAATATGCCACCAATAATGATAGGCAATGCAATTGCATTTGCTAATAAAAAAACAAACCACTGTAGAATATTAAAGCTTGTATTAAAGTATTTTTTATTCATATTATTCTCCTTTACCGAAAAAGAATCTCATAGTAAAAATCCATCCTTTCTATACAGTTAAATTAAAAAGGATGGATTTTGTAACTCTATAAAATCACTTTAATTATATAGATAGATTTTTGATTAATTACCATGTACGGAACGGTAAGAATTTCCCGTTAAGTGTAATAACGATACGAGGATCGCCACCTTTTGGATCTTCTTGTGTATCTACACCTAGATTGAAGTTAATTGCACTCATTACACCTTCACCAGCTTTTTCTAAGATTAATTCTCTAAGAGTTGGTGCGTATTGCAACATCATTTCATATAATCGATATAAGATTGGGTCAGTAGGAGGCATTTGCATTACTTGACCTCTAAGTGGAACTACTGTTAATGCCTGAACTATTTCTTCATCTAATTCTAATAGTTTACCGATTTTTTCTGCCTCCGGACGTGTCATTGTAGCCTGCCCCAATAATGCTGTTACAACCCAAGTCTCAGAGTTTTCACTTACTTTTGAAATTTCTTCCCATGTTAAACCTTTTGCGATTTTTGCTTCCATAATTTTTTGCGTAGCTTCTATTCTATTCATATCTAATAACTTCCCTTCATTTAAGTAATAATTAATGTTTCATACCATTTAATGTTTTATATCCATCGACTACTAAATCTAATTTACCTGTGTGAGGATCAATAACTAAACCATGTACAGGAACATCTTTTGGAATAAGTGGATGGTTTCTTACTAAATCAACATTAGCCTGAGTCGAATCACAGACATCATCGAATCCAAATAACCATTTTTCAAGGTCAACACCAGCATATTCAATAGCTGATAGAATTTCTGGTGAAGCTACTCCACGGTCTAATATCTTTTGAATTGTTCCTTTGGGATTAGTGTGACTCGCTCCACATCTATGGTGTCCGATAAGAAAGATTTCATCTGCATTTAGATCATATACTGATGCTACAACACTTTGCATAACACTATCGAAAGGAGAAGCAATCTTACCACCTGCATTTCTGATAACTTTTGCATCTCCATCGTGTATATCTAAAGCTTTTGGAAGTAGCTCAATTAAACGAGCATCCATGCAAGAAACAACAACCATACGTTTCTTAGGAATTTTTTGGGCTTCACTGGGGGCGTATTCCTTATTTTCGACAAATTTTTCATTGAACGATAAAATATCTTGTAATAACATATTTGTAACCTCCTTTAAATCTAGATGTATTTTTTTGTTGCGTCCTCTGTGTTATAAGTAAATATAACTGATAAACAATGCGATGTAAGAGGATAAACTTAGTATAGTGAATTGTATCGATAAGCTGAATAAGTTGGCGAAACACTTTCTGCTTTTCTACTTTCACGATGAAAGGATTGGTTTATATTATTGATCAAACAGATTTTGAGATACTGAAATTATTAGGAGAAAACTCAAGAATACAATGGAAAGAACTAGGTCAAAAAATACATATGACGGGGCAGGCTGTAGGAAATAGAATTAGGAGATTAGAGGATTTAGGGATTATTGAACAATATACAATCGCAATAGACCGAATCAAACTAGGACAAACCGTGACTGCATTTGT
Organism: Bacillus sp. MMSF_3353; assembly: GCF_030733445.1. Lineage (NCBI taxonomy): Bacteria > Bacillati > Bacillota > Bacilli > Caryophanales > Bacillaceae > Bacillus > Bacillus sp. MMSF_3353. The sequence goes on along the minus strand of NZ_JASHJA010000047.1, from coordinate 12,409 downwards.
TACTTTGTTTGTCACATCAGCTAATCATCAAGAATTTATGGATTTCTTTCAAAAAGAAGAAGAAATTTCTGAAGTACATCGTGTAAGTGGTGAAGGATGTTATTTATTAAAAACACATTTTTCTTCTAATGAAGAATTGGATAACTTTCTAGGGAGACTATTAAAGTATGGGAATTATCGTGTTAACCTATCAATAGGAAAGTTAAAATAAAGTCTCTTTTCTTCGGAGGGGATATATTATTTTCCAATCCCTATTCGTATAGAGATTAGAAAATCGTTTAATTTTTATCTTAAATAGTCAGAGCCTTACTACAATTTGTGTGTAGTAAGGCTTTTTAAAGTTATTTAAAAAATGCGAGTCATTCTATTCAACAATCGTGTTGAATTGTTTGGGGAAATATGAGACGATTTTTTCAAGTGAATCATAAACAATTTTGCTTAATAACAGGTATACATCTCATTTCTTTAAGAGCTATTCTACGGAAGTCTCAAGGGATACCGTAGAATAGCCCTCCTATCATTAAGTTAGTATACAAGGACACCTTTGTTAGAGTTAACGGGTTTATCACGTAAAGATTCTAATGAATACGCTAGTAATTTTGAATATCTTATGCTGCTGATAGGTATTTTTATTTGCTATTTTGTGGAATTCACGGCCAGCTTATGGGTTAATAATTAATTTACGGCCAATTTATGATTCCAATAGATAATTATCTGCAAAAATAAGTGCTTTCTGGCCAACTTATGCTTCCAACTGCGGTCAATTTATAGGTAAAGTGACATTAATTATTTGTTAATAGTTAAAAAATAACCTTATACGTGAGGATTGATAAAAGTATCTTATAACGAATAAGTCCATATGTGAAAAATAAAAAGGAATGGTGCTAATGGGAAATAAAACCAGATATCAGACATGGATTCGAAGGAAAAAACTGATTGTATTTTTGATAAGCTCAATAATTTTTCTATTAATAACATTATTGCCTATTACTTTCTATCTGCGAATCCTATCAGGGGTTATAGCGATACCTTTTATTTATATAACATTTATACTTTCTTATTCTACTTACCAATTCGCAGCATTCGGAGAGGATTACCAATCAAAAATACATGATTTAATTGTTAAAAAAGTAAATTGGGATGGAGAAGGAAAAATATTAGATATAGGAACAGGTAGTGGGTCATTGATTATTAAGCTTGCAATGGCTTTTCCTAAATCCTTTTTAACTGGAATTGATTATTGGGGAAAGAATTGGGAATACTCACGGGATCAATGCCAACAGAATGCTAAAATAGAAGGTGTGTCTGGTAGAATTGATTTTCTAAAAGCAAGTGCCGCCGAGCTCCCTTTGCAGGATGATGAATTTGATATAGTTGTAAGTTGCCTAACATTTCATGAAGTAAAAGATACGAAAAATAAAATAGAAGTAATTAAAGAGGCTTTAAGGGTATTAAAACCTGGTGGCGAATTTATCTTTTTAGATTTATTTATGGATGAAAAAATATTTGGGGATATAGAAGAGCTCTTAAATGACCTAGAGAAACTCGATATTTCTAAATTGAATAGCTACAAGCTTGCTGAAGAAATGAAATTACCAAGGCTATTATTAAATAAAAAAGTATTGGGGAATGCAATGATTTTGAGTGGAAGAAAATAGAAGTGTACTAATTGCTTGCTAAAATAGCGAAGATTTCTTTAAATAAAGGTAATTGGTTTATTTAACAACGTGAAGTAACTCTATATTTTTTAATTAGTAAGTGACCTTAGACTTATTTAAGTAATCAAACATAAATTCTTTAAAATAGTGTAGCAAAGCACTTTACATAAAAGCTAATTTTTTTGCATATTTTTTTCTGAAGCACTAGTGATACCTCATTGCTATCAAGTTACGGTTTTTTAGGACTTCCTAAGCAAAAGATTTATTTCTCTATAATTAGTAATTTTGAGAAATCAGTTCATTTTTTGTTTTTGAGATGCTTACTTTTCTTAAGTTGATAGGTATGGAATCACCATATCAACAAAGGCAATTGTACGTTAATACATATTTTGGGAACAGGTTAATTAACTCACTGTTCACTATCCATCTGGTATTGTTAAATATATTAAACCACCTCCTGATATTCGCGAGGTGGTTTATGTCTATTTATTCACAATACTATTATATGAATTAATGGTTAATACATAGTAAAGAAGGTAGATCACACCATATGTTATCACAGCATAAATAAATGAAATGATATCTTGCTGTATGTCCATGCTATATTGTAAGGATACTGACATTGTTAACATGGCGGCATTTAGTATCCCAATAATTAGCGGAAGGAAAAATATAAATAGTGTTTGTTTTACTATCGTAGTCCGTACTTCTTTTTTATTTACACCAATTTTTCGTAAAATTTCATAACGATTTTTATCTGAATGTGCTTCTGTTAGCTGCTTGAAGTATATAATACTTCCTGTTGCAACTAGTAAAACTAATGCTAAAGAGCTAACTACAAAGATTTTCATTCCTGCAAGTGCCTTTATTTTTTTATACTCTTCATAGAACGTACGCATATGCGTATCCTGCCCAGCTAATTTCATTACTATCTTAGATGTTTCGTCTGTTGTTTTCTCATCTTCCACTTTATAAGCTTTGTATGTGATTGGACTGACTTGTTTTGCAACAAGATTAAACATCGCATCGTCAACGACAATATATAAAAGCTCCGTTCCAGAGGTTAGTTGTATCGATTTTTTTTCGAGTTTCTCGAGTTTAAAAGTATAATTCCCCTCAGGTAGCTGAATATTCACTTGTTGTCCCGTGAAATTAGGAACTGGTTGGTTAAAAAGGTATTTTTTAAATGCGATAGCTTGCTCACTAGCTAGTTTTGGTATATCCCCTAATTTTAGAACTTTGTTCATTTTATGAAATCCATTTTCTGAGATCAAGTTAACGGAAAGATCATCTTTATCTTCGAATGGTGCTGAAGTACTCCCTTTCACTTGAATAACCGGGATATCTAATTGTGCTATAATCGGATGATCTTTGTCTTTTGAAATAACCCGTTTGATTTGATTGTCAGATGTTTCGTCTTTTGAAAGATGAATATAGCTAAAAGGAGCTGTTCTATGAGCATCTTTTTCAGTAATCGAGTATTCAGAGAAACTTGCCATGAGATATGGCAGCGCTGCTGTAATTAGTAATGCGATAACTGTAAGCATAAGGGCATTTCCTTTTATACGATACAACAAGTGAGATGTTCCAATGATGTTAATTCCTTTATAGTAGTTCGGTTTATTGTTTTGTGCACGTTTTAGCAAATACACAGTTAAAGAACGAAATAATAAATACGTTCCAATCGCAACAAGAGGCATAGAGAGCATTGCTGCCCCGTTAAACATAAGCCAATAACTACTTACGAGTAAAATAATCGAAACTACGGCAGAAACGATAGATGCTTTCGGTACTTTCTCCCCTTTTTTATCTGCTTGGAATAATTCAATTAATTTAAAGCGATAAATTAAAAGATACGATTGAAGAGATGTAAAAATTGTAATGACCGTAAATGTAATAGTGGTAGTCATAATTGCTTCCATTGGAATACTAAAACTTACATCGACCGGAGCCCCTACGAGCTTAAGAAGCAACATGATAAACAATCTGGATAATATGATGCCTAATACGAGCCCGCATATTAAAGTGATAGCCCCGATAATTACATTTTCAAAAAATAGCATTCTTGCGATGTTTTTTTTTCTCACACCAAGTAGGGAGTACATACCTACTTCTTTTTTTCGTTTTCTCGTGAAAAATGCATTAGAATATCCGATGAAAACTGCTACGAATCCTATTAAAACGAAAGAGGTTTGTGACATTGTACCTTCTATATTATTAACGGCGTTTTTAATTTCTGGTGTATACAATAATGAGTTGAAAGTATAGCAAATCACGACACTAATCACCATAGAGAAAATGTAGAGAAGGTAGTTGTTTAAATTGCCTTTAATATTTTTTTTCGCTAAACTAAATAACGTCACTTGTACCACCTCCAAGAATGGACAAAACATCTAAAATCTTTTTGAAAAAATCTTTGCGGGAAGAATTCCCCTTTACGAGTTCGGTAAACAGCGTACCATCTTTAATAAATAAAACGCGTTTACAATAGCTAGCTGCAAAAGCATCATGTGTTACCATGAGGATGGTTGCGTTATCTTCTTGGCTTAAATTTTGCAAGCTCTCCAATAAGTCTGCTGCCGATTTTGAATCGAGTGCACCAGTCGGCTCGTCAGCTAATATTAAGCTGGGTTTAGACACCATTGCACGTGAAGCAGCTGTACGCTGTTTCTGTCCCCCTGAGATTTGATACGGGTATTTGTCTAAAATAGAACGAATACCAAAGCGCTCTGAAATCTCATTAACTCTGTTTTCTATTTCTCGTACATCCATTTTTGCCAGTGCAAGTGGCAACAATATATTATCTTTCACTGTTAACGTATCTAATAAATTATAATCTTGAAAAATGAAACCGAGTTTATCCCTTCTGAATGCAGATAATTGTCCTTCTTTCATATTTAGTATGCTCGTTCCATCAATCAAAATCTCACCGGATGTCGGCCGATCTATGGTCGCCAAAATATTTAAAAGTGTGGACTTTCCGGCACCTGAAGGTCCCATAATCCCAACAAACTCACCTTCGCGAACAGTTAAATCAATATCATGTAATGCAGTAAACGTATTTCCTTTTGCTCCATACATTTTTTTAATTTGTTTTGCGTCTACTATTAATTTCATATATATTTCCTCCATTAAAGAAGTTATTTTTTCTTTCAGGCTTTATTCTATATGATGTAACCCTTCAATAACCTTACAGTTGCTTATGTTAACCTTACAGTTCTGTCACCTTACAACAAATATCCCCTTTTTCTTAATTTTTCCCACTATAATGTGATATAGACGATTATGCCATCGTAATTTAATGTAGCAGTATGAACACATAACATATAACACAAATTATCATTAATATAAGATTTTGGGGGAATAACCATGAAAATTATGATTATAGAAGACGAAAAAACGATTAGAGATATGTTAGGAGAGACAATAGAAAAATGGGGATTTACTACAGTAAAGGTTGAAAATTTCGACCAAGTATTATCAATTTTTCTTAAAAATAGTCCTCACCTTGTACTAATGGATATTAATTTACCATCATTTGATGGATTTTACTGGTGTAATAAAATTAGAGAAACTTCAAAAGCACCGATTATTTTTCTTTCATCTCGTAATACACCAATGGATATGGTAATGGCGATGAATATGGGCGGTGATGATTTTATTAATAAACCGTTCCACACAGATGTGTTAATGGCAAAGGTTAATGCGCTCCTTCGTAGGACATATACGTATATAGAAGACATAGAAGTGCAAGTTATTGAGCATGATGGAATTGTGCTGAACCTTAAATCCTACAATCTGTCTTATGGGAATGAAACGATTACAATAACAAAAAATGAATTTATTATTTTAAAACTTCTCATGCAAAATAAAGGAACCGTTGTAAGCCGAACAAAGATAATGCGCAGTCTTTGGGCTGATGAAAGATTCGTGGACGAAAACACCTTAACCGTTAACATTACACGGATACGGAAGAAAATTACTGACCTCGGTAAGAAAGGCTTTATTACTACTAAGAAAGGATACGGGTATATCATTTTATGAGTTTTTTTCAATATTTAAAAGATAAACGATTCTTTTTCATACTGTACTTCATATTAATGTTGTTTGTTTCATTAATTATGGTTATAAATGATAGTCGGAATCTTGTGATTAAAAATCTGTTCTATACTCACGTTATTTGTTTCCTTTCCGTAAGTCTGTATATTACTATTGGATATTATTATCGGAGATCTTTTTACCTGGAGCTAAATAATCTAATAGAGAATCAACAGGAAGACTTTCCTATAGAATTGATTGAACCACAAAATTATCAACAAGCTTTATATGTCAAAATGATAAAAATAGTACAGGATAATCATTCTAAGCAACTTCAAAAGTTGATTCACGAGAAAGTGGATCACCAAGATTTTATTATGTCCTGGGTTCACGAGGTAAAGCTTCCAATTGCCGCAAGTAATTTACTCATCGAGAACAGTACGGGAAAAACAGTAGATTTTCTTATAGATAAGTTTGAAGATGAGCTGAACAAAATTGATAATTATGTGGAACAGGCTCTTTACTATTCACGGATTGACTCGTTTTCTAAAGACTATTTCATTACAGACGTACAGTTGAATCAAATCATTAAACAAAGTGTAAAAAAATATGCCAAAATCTTTATCACGAAACGAATTCACTTTCATATGGCGGAAGTGCAGAAATTCGTTCAAAGTGATAGTAAATGGCTTGCATTTATCATCGACCAAATTACTGCAAATGCTTTAAAGTATGTAAATGAAGGTGGAGAGATTTTTTTCCGTTTTGAGGAGGATCATGAAGAAAAACGATTGCTTATTCAAGATACAGGCATTGGGATAAAGCAAGAAGACATACATCGTGTGTTCGAAAGAGGATTCACCGGTTCTAATGGAAGAACACATACAAAATCTACTGGGATGGGACTATATCTTGTAAAACAAATGGTTCTGAAATTGGGACATGATATTTCTATTCAATCACAAGAAGGAAAATATACAAGTGTTACCATCCATTTCCCAAAAATAAGAAATTACTATCATTTCCTGTGAAGAGTAGAGCAGGAATGCTGTTAGTATACTTTTAAAAATTATTAAAGTATTTCTATGTGTATAAAGAGTTACCCCATAGAGAAAGACATCCAAAGGTTATCAATGGTTCTAATTCGCCTTTTTAATCACCTACAGCAAAACGGGCGAAAATCTCATCGATATGAGAAAAAAATTGTCTTTAATATATTAGGTGCCGTTTCCGCTTGTACCATGTCTGATAATCAAGCGAAAATTTAATTAATGTGTAATTCGTTTTAACATATACGAATTACACATTAATTAATAAGGAAACAAAGAATGATTCCCTTTTATTAAACCGGAAAAACTTCAATTTTTGTTGGATGTGAAAACCTACGTTCTAATTCTCTTTTAATCATATTAACAGCAAAAACCTCTGAGGAGGCATAAACTCTAGCTACCTTTTTTATAGCAGTATTACCCGTGACTAAAATATAACTTACCGAATACGATGAAATCATATATTCACCCTTTCAATGTAGCATGTTGTTATAATATATGATCCTTATCTTAACTCTATGAAAGAAATATAAATTAATATATTTTTAAACTTCGCTTGTTTTTAACCAGTGCTAACTTTCTCGTAAGCACTATAATTATTAAAGGTTTTTAATGCAATTATGACTTTAAAATTTACAAAATTAATATAAAGTTTCCTTTTTAATTTATAACATGTGCTTAACTAAATATTAATGAAAAAAAGGCCTCTTTTCTCGTTGAAAAGAGGCCTTTTACCGTATCATATTAAGTTATTTGGGTACTAGTAATAGTAAGTAATGTACTGGGATACAATTTATTTACTATGCAACTAAGTATAACATGTATATATTATAAAAGGCTGTGTCAAATTTACGAATAAATATAGTATCAAAAATACTTATAGCTAACTAAGTACTGAAGTTAAACTATTTTCATACTTCTGCAGTTGACTAAAATTCAAATGAAACGTTAAATTGAGACTAATTATCCAATGTTCTTATCTCTTTGGGAGTATCTTTGTATTTTTTATTTTCTTTCAACAATCTATAAAACTCATTTTTTAATACATTTTTTTCGCGCTCTAGTTTCTTTTGATGCTTAGTCAATTCATTTATACGCTTCGCACTTTCTTGTATTTTTAAATACATGCTCATGATTAACCTCCCAATAAATTATGCTTAAATATATGAGGTTCTTGTACAAAAAATACGGTGAAATTTTTTCTACAAAGGAAGCTTTTCTCTGGTAGTCATTATAGCCTTGCTATCTGGAGTTTGTGTAGAGATATAAAAACTTCATAGGAAAATTATCTTTACTTCATATCAGCTTAGGTGCATGAGATAATTTATATGCATAATAACACTAAAAAGAAAGAGGTAAACAAGATGTCACTTTAAACAAACATTTATTCTTTCTTTATTAGATGTACAACTGTGAATTGCTCATCATTCGGATTATAGTCGCATACAAGTAAAAAAACACAAATTAAATTCAGCACCGTACTCAAATAAGTACGCAAGTGTAAATAAAGGAAATTAGACATTTATACTTGTATATAAATTAACCGGTTCCTTATATGTTAAGGAACCGGTTGTTGACTTATTAAAAAAAGTTATATTTTATTAATTACTTCCTGGGTCTTTAGATTCCACTTCACCTTCATTATATTCTTTAGCAGTACTGAATCCTGAATTCCCACCTTCAATAAATTCTCCTTATTCGTCTTTTAATAAAATCTGTTTTGGATTTAAACGAAGAATGGATAATGCCGGAAGAATCGTTCCTAGCATAGCGATTCCTAATCCAATCCCCCCTACTTTTCCTAAATCTTCAGTTGAAATACTTACCTCGATATTATCAACCGGATCTACGTCTGCAGCAGGGTTACCACTTAATTTTGCTATAGGATCTTCCGGTTTATCTTCATTCTTTGCTATTTCACTAGATAACAGATTATCACCCACTTTTTGAGAAACTTTCTCTCCTGTTACTAAAGATAAACCAAAAGCTAATACAGCAATACATAATACCTCAACTAGTAGTTGACCCATTAACTTCCACTTTTTCTCGCCTATAGATAACAAAATTCCCATTTCTTTTCTACGTTCCTTAATAGAGAGCATAATGATTAATCCTAAAATCGTTGCACCTGCAATAGACACCATAATTACAATCGTTTTCGAAAAAGATGCAATATTTTCGATTGGACCAATCATCTGTTTATAAACGTTATCTTGTGCATCTAATTCATAGTACGCTGGTAACCCCAATTTTTTTGCTTCTTCTTTAAATGCATCAATATCCTTAGGATCCTTTAATGAATAGATTGCATTTTCCAGTGAATTCATAACAGAATACGGTACATATATTTGATTAGCAGGCTCTAATAAAGCAAAAGATTGTCCCCCAAAAGATGGAGCCTCTTCTTTAGACTCATATATACCTATAATTTCTAGCTCTTTCGTGGTAAGTTCCTCATCCATTACTTCACCTATCTGCAATTTATCACCCACTTTTAAATTGTTTTTTTCAGCTAGTTTTTTTTCAATCATAGCAACGTTTTTTCCTACTGTTTTTGACGTAATTCCCTCTCCTTCGACAAGTTTTAATTTTTTTTCTTGAGCAGCTTCTAATAAAGAAAAGTCTCTAACACCCTGTAAAGTGAAATTTAAATTATTATTTGGACCAAATGATTGAGCTCCTCCAGATGGTTCGACATTATGAAGCTCTTTCAGCTCAGCAATAACACTTTTTAGATAATTATAGTGATCTAAATACTTAGAGTTCTTTAATTTATCAGCTTCTTTTTTTTCGATACTTGGTACCTTTCTTGCTTCATCAGCATTTTGATTACTGTTTTGTTCTTCCAAATACTTATTTATATCGATTCTTAAGTTGATATCAGCTCCTAATTGTTGCCTAGCCAAATCTGTTGCTTTACTGGATGCACTTTGAATCGTAAAACCAGCGAATACCAAATTAGTAACAACTAAAAAAATAGCAAGTAATATAAGTGACTTTCCCTTTCTTGATTGTAAACTCAAAAATGATCGCTTGATAAAGTTCATGTTCTCTAACCTCCTTGATGCCATAGTATTGTATTAGTCTGGAGTTTATATGGGGATTGTCTAGAGATATGTGGAGTTTATATGAGTTTCTGGTACAAAAACTTCAAGATAATTGCAAGTAACCTTTTAAATTTGAACATATAAACTGTGATTTTGACCATAACCTTGCTACTTTGGAAAATTTATGCTTTCAACGATAAAATTTTAAATCCATCATAAAATCGCTTAAAATTATAAAGGCATTAAAAATAAGGTTTCACCAAACCCACTTAATAACACTTAATTATAGGAGCGTTATCGCACATTATAACTTAAAATAACTTGCTTAATAACTTACTTTAACTTAATATATTCTTATGGAGGTTACTTATGAATCAAGAAGAACGATTGATACGAGTCTTTAATTATTTAGAAACAAATAAAACTATGAATATAAAAAAAATGTGTGAAATGTTTCATATCTCAAGAGATACTGCAAGAAGAGATATAGTAAAACTTTCAAAAAACAAAGCAATAGTTAGAACTTATGGCGGAGTGGCTTTAGCTACTTTTCATAAGAAAATTGATACTTATCAAGTGCGGTCACAGACTGAATTAGAAACGAAAAAATCGATTGGAATGAAGGCTGCAAATATAATTGCAAACAATGACATGATTTATTTAGACGTTTCAACAACTGTCAACTTTGTAGCGCAACATTTACAATCAAAGAACGTAACTATTGTGACGAACTCTATTGATACTGCTTATATGTTAGCTCAATCTGAAGATACGACTATTCACCTTTTGGGAGGAACTTTAAATAAGGTTTCTCGACATACTACAGGGACTTCGACCACTGAAAAACTCAAAGATTATCACTTTGACAAGGTATTTATTGGAACCGCAGGTATTACAGAAGACGGGATATACTATGGTTTTGAAGAAGATATTTATTTCAAGCGTGAATTAATAAAACATGCTGATCAAGTTATTTTAGTGGCAGATCACACTAAATGGAATCAGCGACGAAATTATAAGGGTTTAACGCTTGAATCTATAGACACATTCATTACAAATCAAGTTATGTCTAGTGATTTATATAACACTTTGAAAGAAAACGGTGTTGAAGTAGTAATTGCAAGTGAAGATTAAAAAATAGGGAGGCTTTATTTTGATTACATCTCTTGTTTTTGACGTAGACGGCACAATTTTAGACACAGAAAAAGCAATACTAAAATCCTTACAAAAAGTTTTAAAAGAAGAACTAAAGAAAGATTATGCGTTACAGGATTTAAGATTCGCATTAGGAATTCCTGGAAAAGAAACCTTAAAAAAATTAAATGTACAAAATATAGACGTTGTTCATCCGAAATGGTGCGAATTTGTACTAGATTTTTCCCATGAAGTTTCGGTGTTTGAAGAATTAGAGGCCGTTATTAAAGAGTTATCCCTTAGTAAATTAAAGCTTGGGATTGTTACATCAAAAACTAAGCAAGAATTAATAGATGAGTTCGAGCCATTTGATCTAAGCGGTCATTTTGAACATATAATTTGTGCGTGTGATACGGATAAACACAAACCACACCCTGAACCATTATTAGCTTGTTTGAAACAATTAGATGTTCCTAATAATGAGTCAGTATACATCGGAGACTCTATATACGATATGCAATGTGCGAAAAGTGCTGGTGTTAAATTCGCACTCGCTTTATGGGGTTCAAAGACAAAAGAAGGTTTTGAAAAAGCTGATTATATATTAAATTCCCCAAAAGATATTTTGGATTTAATTTAATCAAGTTTCTTACTAATAAAGACATTTAGTTATAGGATTAGCGAAAGAAATTCGGTTATTATTGGTGCTATCTTTCAGTGAAGGCTTTATTGATATTCTAGTTTTTTTAGCATAAAAACACCTTAACTCTAGTTACCTTTATGGTTCTTATTAAAGTTTCGGCAAGTTTATGGGTTAATAATTAACTTACGGCTATTTTATAGGGGTCACCATATATGCGCATCAACTTAAGTAAACAAATCCCATCCCAAAACGATAAAATAAGCTTTTTGAATGCTTTCCAGATCGCTTAGCTGGAGGGCATTTTTTGTTCACATGATTCTTGATATAGGAAAAGAATAAATATGATTTACTTAACATTAGCTCCCATTATCAGCAATTGGATAACTACTTAAAACTGAAAAGGAATTTGCCAATTTTTTTGCAAAACTCAATGGTGATTCAACAGATTGGATATGAATATACATAATCAATGGTTTCATATATAACCAATGATTATGTAATGCGCTAACAATAATCCCTTGTTGAACAATCGATTGCATAAATAAAGGGCTTTCTTCTTGTAAAATAGCGATTTCTCCAAAGTTCAATGCATTGCCACTTTGATCTAACGATTCGAAAGATATCCCAACCGGTATCACTGAGGTGCTTGGTCGTCCTTGAACAAACACTTTAATATTACGACGCAAGGAGACAGAACAAACACCCTGATTTAAGTTACTTTTTCCATTAAGAATTTTAGCAAATTGTTCACAAAGGAAATTAAGATTGTTCATAAATCTGATGCCCCTTCCTTATCAGATAAAAGTTATTTCATAAATATTAATACTTGCCCATTAGCTT
>NZ_JASHJA010000046.1:0-19652 GCF_030733445.1 Bacillus sp. MMSF_3353 | reverse complement strand
AGTTGGGTCAATTCGTCCTTCCCCTTAATCCCAATTGTCAAACCCAGTTTTCCATTGGCAATATCATTCACATTATCAGAAATGAGCTTCAAATATACTATTTTCTTTCGAACCAATATCAAAAAAATGACGATAAAAGTAAAGATTGCGAACGCGAATAAGAACAACAATGCGAAATTGGATTCAAACATACCAAAATCTTCATGTCTTGTAAACAATGGCTCTATGACGAATAGAAAAATGAGGATTGTAAAACCAAACGAAATAAAAAAACTAACTGCAACAGCACCAAGAAGTTTTATAATGATCTTATTTCTAAAACTAACATTCTTCATATTTTATATCCAATTCCCCAAACAGTTTTAATATAAATAGGATGTTTAGAATCCTCTTCAATTTTGTCTCTTATTTTTGTAATATGCACCATGACGGTATTGTCTGATTTATAAAAAACCTCTTTCCAAACTGCTTCATATATTTTTGCTACACTCAGGACAATTCCTTTGTTGCGGGCAAGTAGTTCGAGAATATCAAACTCTTTTGGAGTTAGCCTTGTTTCCTTTCCCCTTACCCATACTTGACGAGTATCTGTATTTACGATTAAGTCACCAATTTCTAGAATGCTTTTATTATGTTCTATTGATGAATTGTATTTTTTAAACCTTCTTAATTGAGATTTTACCCTAGCGATTAGTTCCAATGGGTTAAACGGTTTTGATAAATAATCGTCTGCACCAGAGGCTAAACCCTGAATTTTGTCTATATCCTCTGATTTTGCAGATAGCATAATGATAGGCATATTGCGATTCCCCCTAATCTTCATGCAAGCTTCAATACCATCCATATTCGGCATCATAATATCTAAAATAATAAGATCAAATTCTTTTTCTTCTAACAGTTGTAAAGCTTCCATAGCATCTTCAGCTTTTTGAGTTTTCAGACCTTCATTTTCCAAATAAACAGAGATAAGATTTCTAATCTCTTTATCATCATCAACAATAAGAATTTTTGACTCCATATTATTCCTCCACATTTTTCTCGTATTGGACAACTAAAAACATAAGCAGTTGAAACATTTCTATCTTCTCTTTTTTGTAACTTGTAAAACAGAAGACCAGAAATAACATAATGTATATAAGTAATATTGTTCAATATTTACTGCTGTTTCATATAAAATTAATAAGTTCCCTTTTTCTTTAAATTATTCTTTTAGTAAAAAAGTAAAATTCTTTATTATTTCCCACTAATGAACCTTATACTTTGAAGGGCTGCACCAATTCATTTCTAGTTCATTATATTAAGAAATAAGAAAGTTAATTATTTTCATACTTAACCCTCCACAGGTTTGAATTCATAATCATACTCTAGTGTCCAAACCTTAAGAAAATGGGACAAAAGTTCTTAAGAATTCTTAAGCTTTTTACAGCAGTTTTTCTTAAAAATATAGTCACTCTTGAAATGAGGCGCATGATTTACATATTTAGTTTTCTCTACTTTTTCTTTTGCTTCCATCTAAAATGGTTCATCTGTAAAAAGTTTTCCACTTGCAAGAATTAAACTTAATACTTCAACACACATCCCTATTTTTAACATCCTTGTACTTTTCAAGATAATCCGTCCTTTCGTGTTTAGCAGTACATAAAATAGATGTCAAACCAGACTCAATGTATCATGTTTGGGCACTAAGTTTTTAGGATTACATTTAATAGACAATTTAAGTAATAAATTTGTTCCACTTTAATATGAGGAAGAAATTCGAGTTTTTATAGTAACGGAACCGAAACTTTAATAGGGGTACAACAACCAGAAATGGAATTTCATAGAAAATCCAATCTTAGCCTGATAGACATGTAATACCATCAGCGTTTTGGAACATTATCATGCTAAGCAAAAAAACTCACTTTTCATCTTTTTTCAGATAAGAAGTGAGTTTTTTCTTTTTGGTGAATTTATTTTTATAAACTTGATGGAGGAAAGTTTCTGTCCATATAGACGTAATTGTTTACTTTTCTTTAATATTTACAAAATTAACGGCTTTCTTACCCTCAGTACCTAAAGCCGTATTCACCTTATTTATTTCCTTTGTTAATTCTGGTGCTTTCCCTTGATTGACTAAATTAAGATTCCCAAGAGATTTATTAAAAGATAGAAATTGTCTTGTTTTTTCTTTCCCATTTATTTCTTTAAATAATGTATCATCTACAATTAATAGGATTACGTTGGATTCACCACGATATGGCGCTAGCCATACATCACCCTCGTACGTAGTACTCATTTTTTTCCCATCATATGTTATTTCTTTTAAGTCCTTATATTCTTTATTTGCAAATATGATAGTTTCATCTTTTTCTATTTTTGGTAACGAGTCGAGAGGGTCTGAAGATAGGAGCCCCTCGTTATTATCCCTTTCACGTATAAGTCCCTTTTTATTCATTTTTTCAGCAGTTGTTCTACTAATAAACAGTAAATTACTAGTAGCAGTATCCATAGAATCCCCAAAATTAGTCGGTAGCTTTATGTCAAGCTTGTTATTATCTATAGTCCCTTCTTTTAATTGATATAGGTCTTTTGAGCTTGTTATATCTTTGTATAAGTCAATTATAGAGCTTCTTGCTTGTTCGTTTATCGCTCCTACTTCTATTGAAATTCCATTTGCCGGAGAGTCTTTTGTACCAAATAATGAACATGCTCCTAACATGGTAATCGAAATACTAACTACTACTAATAATCCAATTCTTTTTTTCAACCTATATTCTCCTTCTTTTTAAATTAAAAGATTGTTTTATACATTTTTTTCAAATATTGAGCACGAACAAAGTAAAAGTATATAATTTGCATAACTAAGAAACAAATCAATACCACAACGGAACTACCCAAGACTGAAAAATTGGCTAACTTTTGTAAGGCCATAAAAGCAACCGTACTGTGTGTAATTGCTATTGAAATTGGTAAAAAGAATAACAATGCAAGTTGACGTGACACAATTTTCTTTAATTCCGGTTTACTTAAACCAACTTTTGCTATCATTTTATATTGCTGCTGATTTCTTTCTAAGTCTGTGTATAATCGGAAATATAAAAAACTTGCGGCAAACGTAAAGAAAACAATGCCTATTAATACACTCATGATAGATGCAAGTCCAGAACTTTGCTTCATCACTATCCATGTAAGAATTAAAGTCGAAAATGTATATTTTCCGTTGTCTACTATACCCTTAATTTTACTTGTATCATCTTTCTGAAAAGCAGCTAAAATATTTTCCGCAACTTTTTTTGTTTTCTCCCAATCTTTCACAATAAAACCATTAATAGTTGTTTCAAAATAGTAATTCTCTGGATCTGCTATCATTTGATTATATAAAGCGTCTGGTACAATAATTATCGTTACCATTGTATCTTGTAATTCTTTCGGAGTAAGTATTTTATTTACATGCATATCTTTTTTCATATCTCTATACAACAATTGAAAGTTATTTTGATTCGATTTTGTATTAGCAACTTTTCTTGAAGGTATGACAAGACTATCATTTTCATTTTTTAAGCTTTCTTTTTCAAAACTAAATGCCTTAGCTAACTTATTATAATCACTTAATTTTATAACGGTTGATAATATATTATTGTTATAGAGAGTATCTCGAATTTGTTTTGTTGAATATGCTACTTGTTTGAATTTAAACCTACCATTATTGAGTTCGCTTTCTATTTTTTTTAGATGCTCTTTTTCTAAAGGATTATTATTATAAGACTTATAAGAAAATGCAAAGGGACTATTCGATTCAGCCATAGATGAGTTACCTAATCCCATACAAGTCCCCACTGCAGTGAAAGCAACGGCAGATATAATAGTGACCATAAAAAACATTTTTGCATTATCTTTTAATTGATACACTAAATCTGAAATGGTGAGTATGTTTGTTTTCTTAAAGAAAATATTTTCCCTTTTCTTTAATACACGTAACACATACACACTGAGCTGTGTAAATATGAAGTACGTTCCAAGTACAACAAAGCTCACCCCTGTCGCCATCATGAATAATACATATTTCACATCCTTGTAATGAATTGCGTTAACACTATGGAAAACAGCCGTATATCCTAATCCCATACAAATTAGTGCAAACAAAGATAGCCAAAGGGATGCTTTTGGTTCAGGCTTTGGCTTTTCTTCTGCTTTTATTAATTCTACTAATTGCTCTACATTTACTAGTCGAGAAGTGAAAAGTGAAATAAATAAAAATAATAAGAAGAAAGCTCCAAATGTTATTCCAATTGCTTTAAAGGGCATGTAAAATGGGAGTCCTTTATCAATCATTAACAGATGGTTGCTCATAATTAAGATAAATTTAGAGAACGCCATTCCAATTGTAATTCCTGTTAAAATAGAAGCGATACCAATTATTATATTTTCAATAAATACTAATTTATTTAACTGTGAACGTGACATCCCATGTAGCATTAGAATTCCAAAATCTTTTTTTCTTGTTTTTAAAAATGCACTTACAGAATATAGGATAAAGAAGAATGAGAAGAAAAATATTAACCCCTGCGATATCTGTAATCCTGACTTTGCAAATGTATTAATTGTTACACTGGCAGCAAGATCGCCTTGTAAATTAGGATGAAATGCAAGTAATGCATACGTAAAGAAAATCATAATAGCAAACGTACTGCTTAAAAAATGAGCCAAATATGTTCGTTTACTTCGAATGACGTTATTAAATGCGAATTGTCGAAAAGTCATGTGCATTTCCTCCTAATAATGCTAAAACCTCTAGAATTTTTTGATAGAATACTTTGCGATTATCTCCACAATAAATCTCATTGTATAACTGTCCATCTTTGATAAACACAATTCTATCACAATAACTTGCAGCCATTGCATCATGTGTCACTAACATCATCGTTGTGCTATTTTCTTTATTAAGCGTTGTCAATAATTCCATCACATCACTAGCAGATTTTGAATCCAGATTTCCTGTAGGCTCATCCGCAAGTAATAATTTCGGATTATGAATAGTAGCTCGTGCGATTGCTGTTCTTTGTGCCTGTCCACCAGAAATTTCATACGTACGTTTATCTAATATTTCAGTTATCCCTAGTTTTTCAGCAATAGCTTCCACTTTTCCTTCCATTTCTCTAGGACTGACACCATCAAGCGTAAGTGGAAGAACAATATTTTCTTTCACTGTCAATGTATTAAGGAGATTAAATGATTGAAAAACAAACCCTAATTCACGTCTTCGAAATAAAGACAACTGATTTGGAGATAACAGGTATGGATTTTCTCCATGAATTAATACTTCTCCTGATGTTGGAGCATCTATAGTAGAAACCATATTTAATAGCGTTGTTTTACCACTCCCAGATGGTCCCATAATTCCTACAAATTCACCTTTGTTTATTTTTAAATCAATATGGGATAATGCTGTATAAGAAATTTCCCCAGAATAAACTTTCCCTAAATCTGAAACATGTAGTATCTCCACAAGTATTTCACCTTCCATTTCTCTCTTCGATACATGAAGTGTAACCTATATATAGTATGTCTCATATCGATTTCCCTAACATTTATCTAACAAGTTTGTAAGATTCAAAAGAAAAAACCGATGAAAAGTCTACCTTTCATCGGTTAACGAGAGGCATATGGGAATACGATTCTAACTTTTGTTCCCTTACCTACTTCAGATTGTAGCTCAATCTTATGATTTAATTTTTCACATACTTCTTTAACAAGATATAATCCCATTCCCGTAGACTCTTTAAATTTCCTACCATTTTCTCCAGTATAAAATGGATTGAAAACACGTGGTAAATCAGCAGTAGGAATGCCCACTCCATAATCTCTTACTTCCAAAATAATTGCCCGTCCTTTTGAATACGCCGATACTATTACTTTCTCTTTCTTACTTGATGAATATTTAATTGCATTTGACAGTACTTGATTGAGTATAAATCGAAACCATTTCTTATCTGTTTCTACAATAAGACTCGGATCTACTTTTACTTCTGGATACACATAACTACGTATAAACAAACGTTTATTTTCATGAATAACAGAATCAATCATTCCCAATAATTGCAATCTTTCTACATGAAAATCCTGTTCAAATGTTTCTAAACGAGCAACATATAAGACCATTTCTAATCCTTTTTTGATTCTTTCCGTTTCTTCATTAATACTGTCAAATCGAGAGTCATCTGCATCTTGTGTAATTAACTCAATAACAGAAAGAGGTGTTTTCATTTGATGAACCCATTGATTCATAAAAGTCATTTGTTCTTGTTGTTTTCGTTCCCATTTTTTTAATTGGTTTTGATAATATTGATATTGCGTTTGTAGTAATGTTTCTAAGGCCATTGATAACGGAGTCAAATCACTATCTTTTATTGATTCATTTAACGTTTCCATTGGTGTGGATAGACGCTTGTAGAATGAACGATGACTATAATAACGATATATTAAATAGCCCATTAATAAAAAAATACCCAAAAATACAGAATATAATGCTGTCAAAATATGTGGATAACCATCAAACCAATATATAAAAAGAATGATAAGCAATTGGGCAAATGTATAACAAATAAGTGGAATATGTTCTTGTAAAAATAATTTCATTATTCCTTTCCTTCCTTCTCCCAAGTAGCATGCAAACGATATCCAGCGCCACGAACTGTCTCCAGTGCGTTTTCAATGCCTAAATCTTGCAGTTTCCTTCTAATTCTACCTATATTTACACTCAATGTATTTTCGTCTATATATGAACTATCCCATAGTTGTTCTAAAATCACTTCACGTTTTACAAGGAGCGGAGACTTTGTTATCAATATTTCTAATAAATTTGTTTCTTTTCTAGTAAGTAAAATTGTCTTATCATCTAGTTGAAGTTCCATTCTTTCTGGGAACAGGAATAACCCTGATTGCTCAACTATTCGTTCTTTTACTTTAGGAGCATATTCACCGTATGCTCTTCTAAGTTGACTACGGATTTTAGACATTACAACTTCATAATAAAAAGGTTTCGTAATGTAGTCATCACCACCATTTTCTAATGCCATAACTTGATCCATCTCTCCACTCCTTGCAGATAGAAATACAATTGGACAAGTAGAAATAGCTCGTATTTGACGACACCAATAATAACCGTCAAAATTAGGTAAATTTACATCTAATAGCACTACATCTGGTTTTATCTCTTGAAATATATCTAAGACATTTTCGAAGTCCTCTATAATAACACTTTGGTATCCATATTTTTTAATATGAGTTCCCAGTAATTCAGCAATTTTCATATCGTCTTCTACAATCATGATTGTATTCATTTCGTTATCTCCTTTAATTTATGTGTAATTTTTAAAGTTCGTTTAGTGTTTTATATTTTACTTATTTAAAAAAGATGATATCTTACATCCCCCCTCAAATGCAATAAGTATCCATTACTTTCACTTCGTTTAGAAGTGAACATGGGGGTAGTTCAAAAATCTTCATTCCACTCCTATGCAAATGAATGGTTGCAAAAAGGAAGTCCTGAAGTGGCGAGTGAATTTAATGCAGCAGTGTCAGAGTTAATTGAACTGAATACGTATTACGATCCAAAGAAAACATATCCCTATGATCAATTTAAAATGGAAATACAGCCCGTAATTAACAAGTTGGAAAAGGTTAGAACATTTATTCAGAATCATAAATCTGAATTGACCCAAGTCGCACCTCTTGCTTCCTATGATGTGAACTTTCTGGAGAAATCTATTAATATACGGATTGATGCGATTAAAACGCATTTAGATGCTGTAATGAAAGTTAAAGGTGGTATCTACTCACCTAAAGTTGCAGACTAAGCTACCTATATTCGAGATCAAAAAATGGCACAAAATTTCGCATGGCTCACCGAAATGCAGTATAAAAACAAAAAAATTATTGTGTGGGGGCATAATTATCATATTCGAAAATAAAATTCAAAAATGATATTAGACTTTACGAAGGTGCAGCAATACAATTATGTTGGCCCAAATATGATGGATTATCTTCCATAACGCATCAAAGACCAAATGTACACCATTGGTCTATTTGCGTATAGTGGAAGCAGTTGGGATGATGGTAATGAAGATATTATTCCTGTACATAATGAACATGAAGAACAAAGCGTTGAAAAAATTATCAGCACGGCGGGAAGTCTCAATGTTTTTGTTAACCTAAAGGGAGAAAGTAACCGACCAGAAACTTCATGGATGTTTACTCCTACTGCAGCAAGTTATTGGGGAATAAAGATAAAGAAGAAATCATGATTGCGATAGAACAATATGATGGCATTCTCTGTTTAGAAAAGACGACGCCTTCTGTACTGAAGTAAATACAAAAGCATCCTTACAATATAAGGATGCTTTTAATTATATTTTTATAATTCTTTTTCTATGAATAAATCTTTGTACATATACGTTTTAAATAGTGCTTTCTAATAATAAGGAAGTAAATAATTTGCATACAAATAAAGCTTATTAATACAACAATTGAGCTTTGAATAATGGACATTTCCTTACTTACTGTTTGTCCTAATTTATGAAACGTTAGAAATGCAAAACTGCTGTGAAGCATAGCAACTACAATCGGTAAGAAGAATAGTAGCATCATTTGTCTTGTCACAATTTGCTTCAACTCACTTTGACTTAAACCTAATTTTGAAATCATTTGATACTGCTCTTGATCACGTACTAAATCAGTAAATAGACGGAAATATAAAAAGCTAAGCGTAAATACGAAAAATACAATCCCCACCATTACACTTGAAATAGAAAGTAATCCGTTTTGTTGTTTCAATTCAATCCATTTTAAATACAAGGATGAAAAGGCATAATAATCCTCTTGATGAAAGGATTACGTATACGCGAGAAGACCTTTCTAATTATAATCCAATTACTGAAAAGCATGTGGATACAGGAATGACGTTAAAAGAACTTGCAGATGCTTCTGTTCGATATAGTGACAGTACGGCACATAACTTAATTCTTAAAAAATTAGGTGGTCCATCCACATTTGAAAAAATATTGAGGGAAATTGGTGATACTGTTACTAATTCCGAGAGATTTGAACCTGAATTAAATGAAGTAAATCCAGAAGAAACACATGATACTAGTACACCAGAAGCGATAGCTAAGACACTTCAGTCATTTACATTAGGAACTGCACTTCCAACTGAGAAACGTGAACTATTAGTAGATTGGATGAAGAGAAATACAACTGGAGATAAATTAATTCGTGCGGGCGTACCAAAAGGATGGGAAGTAGCTGATAAAACAGGTGCAGGATCTTATGGGACAAGGAACGATATTGCAATTATTTGGCCACCAAATAAAAAACCAATTGTACTTGCCATCCTTTCTAATCATGATAAAGAAGATGCAGAATACGATGATAAACTCATTGCAGACACAACCAAAGTCGTGTTAGATACTTTAAAAGCTACGAATAAAAAATAATAGATTATTGGAGCGTGTAATATAAACCGTGTAAGTAACCTACCATCCTAGATAGAGGGTTACTTCATGGTTTTTCTTTTTCTAAAATTATTAAGAAGGAGTGGTTACACCTATAGTTAGATAGAAGAGAGATTCAAAATCCGTGAAGTTAGCTCAATCAATTTTTGAAGCTTACCAATCGGAAACTGTTGAAGATATTCAAGAGGCTTTGAAAGACATCGGTGAACCTTTGTTTGAGGCCATGGTTCAGGGCGAAATGAATCACCATCTTGGTTACGATTTAAACTCAAAAAACGGAAAGAACAAGAAAATTGTCGTAATGGATACCCACACTTTGGATACCTAAAGTGCCACAAACTTTGCGGCCATTTAGTAGCACTCCGTATCCAATCTCACTTTCATCCCATGCCTAAAGGCTATGTGCTTTTTTGTTGGGGAAGGATTGTAAAAGAACCCCATAACAAATGGAATGGCGATCATATCCCCCAATTGGTCAATCTTGTTGAATCAACTTATGGTTAACGTTAAATTTGCCAAACTAATTGAAAAATACAGAATTTACCTACCGTGATTTAAATCCGTCGTTTGTTCGATAAGATAATTTGATATATCTGTGTTGGTGCCATTCCTCAAGAGGAATTTCACTAAATCTTGTTTTTGAAGAACAGGATTAATAACAGCTACATCTAACTGACTTAGAATCTGAACGATGCCATGATATGAAAAACTCTTGATTTCTTTCAAAAGTTCTGCATCACGTTTCTTTCGTTCGGCGGATTCTTCAGGATACCCAGTATTGAACGGTTCTTCAAAAAGTTTCTCAAGCGTGAAGCGAAGATTTAGTTCGCCCGCCCAACCGAAGTTCAATCCAAGTGGCAGTGATGCACAGTTTCCGTTATTTATCCTACCAAACAGGAACGCATCTGTTGGAGTTGGCAGATAACCGCTAATGACATTCGGAAGTGTATTACAGGCAATCGACATACCAACACCGCTACTACATCCAGTGACGACAAAATCAACTGCACCTGAATTTAGAAGTAGACCAACAGCTAAGGACACTTGTATATAGCTTAACTCCGAATCTTCAATTGTAACACCAAAATTAAACACTTCATATCCATGCTCCGCCACTGCCCTTTTTGTTTCTTCAAAAATCAGTTCATTTTTGCTAGTTTGGGTACTTGCTTGTATCACAGCTATCTTCATTCTTCCACGACCTTTCGATTTAATTATCACACATACTGAAAGTCAAAAGTAGATAAAAAAGATAAAACCAATCTTACCTTAAAATTTGCTATTCTATGTGTTCGTTTCAAAAACTTACACAGATTTCTTTACAATCCCGGTTATTCTTTTTTATTTTTCCATCACAATATTTTGACGTTTTTTTATGTATTTTGAGAAGTATTGACCATTTAATGTTACAAAAACGGTTATTCTTCCATTTCTAAAGAAAAAGTTGGGGATTCCCCCAACTTTTTTATACATCTATTTTCTTATTAATCCTGTGGATGTAACCTGATATGTTCTTTTCTTACCTATATATTCCTGTTTTCCATTCTCAAGGTTAGTTAAAGTCGCTCGCGTTTTTTCCTTTGCTGCTTCCCCTTCTATATGAGTAAATTCTATATAATCTCCCTCTTTTATAGGTACTGTTTGGGTTTCAGCATTTTGTTGTCTATTTCCCATGATTTCCTTATTGTACATAACGCTACCGGATGAGCTTTGGACCTTAATACTTGCATATGTACTATTAAAGTAAACATGCGGTACGCCAGCTTCTAATTTGATTTTCAGCTCTTCTGCTGTTTTATTATAATCTACTTTTGCAATTTCTCGATCACTATATCCTTTTAATGACCATGCAAATTGTTTTCCATCTAGAATTGTTGTCTCTGGCATTTTTTCAACTTTCTTTAATCCCTCTTTTGTAACCTGATATCTTGCTGTCTTTCCAATAGTCTCATTTTTGTTATTTTCAAGATTTGTTAATGTTGCGCGTGTCTTTTCCTTTACTGCGTCTCCTTCTATATGAGTTAATTCAATGTAATCCCCCACTTTTACAGACACAGTTTGGCTTTCGGTATTTTGTTGTCTATTCCCCACGATTTCCTTATTGTATAATACGCTACCAGATGAGTTTTGGACCTTAATACTTGCATATGTGCTATTGAAGTAAGAATGCGGTACACCAGCTTCTAATTTGATTTTCAGCTCTTCTGCCGCTTTATTATAATCTACTTTTGCAATTCCTCGATCACTATATCCTTTTAGGGACCATGCAAATTGATTCCCTACTAAAATATCAAAATTTCCATTTGTAATTCCTACTTTTTTCTCTACAGTTCGATCAAATATGTCTGTTAATGTAATTTTAGCAAAAGCCGTTTGAGGCAATTGCATAGTTTGACTTACCTCAGTTTGGTAGGACTTAATATTATCAATTACTTTCAAAGGTTGTCCCATTAACTTTTCATTGTCATAGATTTCAATTTTCCCTTTAAACTGTGGGGTACTTTGTTCTTTCAATTTCCAAGACACATTTAATTTTTCAGCTTCAAAGCGAATATTTTGAATATCAAAATCTAAATTTCCGATTTCTGGTTGACTAGGCTGATTTATATTAAAAGTTTTTCCAGTACCAATTGTTGATTGAGTATTTCCTCCTGCCTTAACCCATATATATTCTGAATTTGCTCCTCCATCGTATTGATAAGATGTATCATGTTGCCCACTGATACGCTGATTATTCCAAGAATTCCATTGTTTATCTGAAACTTTTCTACTGTATCCATTTTTTAAGCGTGCTTCTCTTACATCTTGTCCATTACCAGCCCAGTCCTCTTGGAACATCGATAGACCATAATTAAATGCAACATTCGCAACTGGATGATCCATAATAGCAACTAACTTCCATTGATTTAATTTATTATCTTTTATCCACTGGCCAAACTTTGTATGGCCATCTTCTTGCCAAGAACGTAGAGTCATTCGATACCATTCACTATCTTTCCAATTATAAGTTGTTTGTACCTTCAGACCTGTTCCTTCACCACCAAATCTACTGGCTTCTGAAGTCGGCGATAAATATTCAGCTTTTATTGCTTGGTTTGATGCTATTGGATCCCAAAGCGCAAAATGAAGAGTACGTTTACCGGTTTGATCAAAACCACTTTGTTGTTGGAAGCCAGCATAACCACCACCCTCTCCCCCCTGATTCCAGTTATGCACAGCCCAATACGTATAAGGTGCTGTTTGGACTGGTGACCAGTCTATGCTAATAATATCTGAAGCAGCAGTATTTTGTGGTGTTACATAAACTGATGGAGCATGAGATCGGATTGCTGCCTCTGTACTAGAAATTGGTGCTCCATACATTGACATCATGGTGCAAGCCGCAGTAATTATAACAATCTTTTTTAGTCTTCCATTTGTTTTTTCTTTAAACATGAATTCCTATCTCCTTTTAAATTATTTTAGTTACATTGAATAATAACGATATACATACTATTAAACAAATTATGTAAAAAAATAACATTAGCTATACTACCTAGTTATGTTTAATGTTTTTTTCACTACTATTACTAACCAAATTATAGTATCTTGTAAGAAAATCGTATGATTTGTGACTAAATGTTGGCTAAAAATATTATAAAAATTCATAAATATATAATTCTAGATTATTATGCTGAAAGACTCCTTTGATATTTCATAATTTTTCAATAGATTTCTTTCCATAATTACTCACACTATTAACTATAAATTTGTTTACGGAAATAACATTATGTAAACATACATCGTGATAACTAGATAAAATAGCTTATCAATTTGCACGTGTCTTTTCAATAGATTAAAAGAGCCCACTAAAAACGTAGACTCCTTTAGTTACCTAAACATTAAATATTGCAACCGACCAAAAAATTAACATTAGATTCTTCTGTTAGCTTATTTGATATTTAATGACGTAGATAATGTATTCCAAGGTGCATTTGTAGATGTGTTTTGATATTTGAATTGTCCATTTTGCTGTCCCGAAGCATCCCATTTATATTCCCATCCATCAACTGTTCTATCACCATTAATATCAATCATCTTAGAATCTACTTTTTTTAGTTTTTGACCACTCATTTGAGCAATCGGATTTCTACCATATCCCATTTCATTTGTATAAATGTATAAATAGCTTCCTCCATGATCTTTAACTGTACCAAAATTGTTTGGATCGATAAATTCAACTCCGCCTAATTGAGATTCAACTTTTACTACATTTAATGATGTTAATGGTGGTGCAGGTGCTGCAAATACATCTGTCGCTATGCCAACTGTTGCTCCCACTACTAATGATGAACCCCCTAGGATCATTCTTTTTAGCATACAATCATCCCCTTTATATTTAATACAAATTGATTCTATCATACTAATTTCATATACTTTCTTCCCTGTGAAAGAGTTAACAAAAAGTACCTATTTATATATGAAATTGTGCATATTCATTGCATTTTTACTATTTGCACTTATCATTAATCCTACTACAGCATAATTGGTTCTCTACCTTTATTGACTTTCAACACTTGGACTCGTTTCAAGGTGGCTTTTGTAAGTGCTAATAAATGGTGTGTAGTTCGGTAGTTTAGCAAATAAAGACTAGAGTTGCTAATCCAACTCATATTAAGTCGGCACTTCCTCTAGCATTATAAGCAAGATTCACCACTTGCATCGATTAACTCACCAGTTATCCAACGACTGTCTGATGAAGAAAGAAAACCTACAATATCAGCTATATCATTAGGTTCTCCCCACCTATTAAAAGTCGATAAACCTGAAGCATATTTTTGGCCATCTTTATTCCCCAATGTCTCAGCGTTCATTTCTGTATTAATTATACCCGGGAGAATTGCATTTACTGTAATACCACGAGCACCAAGTTGTTGCGCTAAAGTATGAGTGAGTGTATTAATTTCCCCCTTAGATATACTGTAGGCAAAAACACTTGGTGAGGCTACTCGTGTAACAAATGATGAAATATTGATAATCCGTCCTCCATCTTTTAAACGTGGTAAAGCCTTTTAAATAATGAAAAACGGAGCCTTCACATTAATATTCATAACCTCATAAAAAGACTCCTCTGTAGCTTCCTCTAACGTTAAAATCTGTCCAATTCCAGCATTGTTTACAAGAATATCAAATGCAGTATTACCTATATGTTTTTGAAGAGATTGATCCATCATTGAATACAAGTTATTGATACCGTTAAAAGTATTTAAATCTGCACTGATTGCAAATGCTGCACCACCATCTTGTTTAATTTTATCCACTACACTATCTGCTTCTTCTTTTACTATAATGAACTACGACGAACGCACCAGCCTGTGCCAAATGTATGACAATGCTTCGTCCTATTCCCCTACTAGCCCCTGTTACTAATGCAACTTTCCCCTTCAATTTTTCATCTCATCATCTCCTTATTTAAAATTCTACTTAGTTATATCACAGGATACTCTTTGAAATGTTGCTCTCTAATTTGGTTTCCTTAAAGGACCAAGATTGTATTGATACTAATTTTATTTAATACTAAACATCTAATTTTCTTTTTATGAATGAAGGATATTAGTACTCGCACTTAAGAAAGATGAAAGCTTTGTATAAACGTAAAATGAATCTATTAAATAAGGAATTATCAAAGCACTTTAAGGAATATGTCAAGATTAAAGGTGGTAGCTCCGGCATTTTCGTTATTATTGAAGTGAAAACAAAAATGAGTGAAAAAATGCTAATTGAAAGAGCACATGATCACGGCATTATAGTATATCCTTGTTCAAAATATTTCTCAGAATATCCGCATATTCAACTTGGATTTGGTGATTTATCCGAGGAAGAGATAATAAAAGGAGTATCTCAATTAGCAAAAATTTGGTTCTAATAGGAAAAGAGATAGAACAATTAATGAATGATTTTATTTAATTATGAATAGAAATCCCTCTAGTATTTTGAAATTTTTTACACAAAGTGATATTTTACTTTTGGGGTAGCACCCCATCGCTATCAAGCTAAGCTCATGTAACGTCAATGATAAGCGAGATTGTTTCTTTTTTTCGAAATTCTATATGTAGGTGCTTTAAAGCTTTGCATACGAAATAAACCCTAACGGGTTTCATTTTTTTTACTTTAAGCGACTTGATTATCAGACAGGGTACAATTGTAAACGACACCTAATATATCAAAGACTGTTTTCTTCTCATAACGATGTGATTTTCGCCCGTTTTGCTGTAGGAGATTGAACAGGCGAAGTAACACCTTTGATAGCTCTTGGGTGTCTTTTTGAATAGTTTGGAATAGAAGAAGAAAATAGTCTTTAATCATATATATTGCTTTATACTCACTAAGCTCTCGTTTTTTCTTCATATGGAGCAGTTAGCGCATTTGAAACATGATAGAAGAACAGAGTAGAATGGCAATCAATTGACCATATAAATAGCACTCCAATCGTTCTGGTTTTATCTTTTTACAATGATGGATTTGAAAGAATGACTTCCACGTTTTAAATAAAATTTCGATTTGCCAACGCAAAGAATACCAGTCATGTATCTGTCCCATCGGGACAATATCTGTAGGGGTGTTTGTCATATATACATTGATACCACTGAGTCGTTTACTACGAGAAGAATACTTCATTCCTTTCTTTTTTTCTCTTACAGCTTGATCTTGTAATCGTTTTGTTGCTGTTCTTTGGTTAGTCGATGAACAATCACACGAGTTGAGACTTTATCATTCATTCCTACATAAGCGTTGAATATTTCACATGTTTGTCCTGGTTGAAAAGAGTTCATTAATGTTTCCGTATCTATCTGTATATACTCTGTACCTTTCTTGATTCTGCCATCTTGAAAATAATCAGGGTCGGGATTTTTTTGATAAATACGTGTATTCGATTTGATACGTGAGATATAATATGCCTTTTTATCTTGTATATGTTGAAGATCTTTCAAGTGAAAATAACCTAAATCACGGATACATAAATCATTCGCTGTCACAGTTGGGGCACATAGAGAACCATAGGTTCGATCATGTTGTTTACCTGGGCCTGTATGAATATGTAGGAACTGCCCACTTAATAAATCATACTCAAGCTGAATCTTCATCCCAGCTGTATGACTGCATCCTCCTGCACCTGGATAAACGAATGAAAAGGAATCTGGAAGTTGAAATGCAGTTGAATCTAAAATACGAATACGCTTAAAAACAGAAGTATATGGAGAAGAAATCTGTATAGATGAGGTCAATTTTCGGCTTAGTAGTTCAGCTAGTATGTGTTGTGAAAATTGGACGGCTGCTTTATTAAATTGTTGGTTCAGTCCCTCGGGACTGATGAGCACTTCTGTCGAGGCTTCTAAACAGCTAGATAACTGAGTTAAAGACGTCGTAGCGATATTTTGGTTCATCCATACACATAAAGCGACTAAATCTTTTGCTTGGTACTTACTGGTTCGTTGTACGAAACCAACATCTCGAGCAAGATTCCGTAAGGTATTTGGAGATAAAAAACGTTGAATCTCTTGAGCAAATAGTTGTAATTCATCAGACACAGAAACAGACATAAAAAACGCCATCCTTTCCTATGATTCTACAGAAAGAATAGCGTATTTTTTCATTTTGGGGCATTTCTTTTTATTAGCTTGATAGCCATACCCTCCAAGGTGCCATTTATTTCACTTATGCTTCGCTAAAAATTCTGTTATGCGACGATATACATATATTTCATTTTCTTTTTTTGAAAATCCATGTCCTTCATCGTCTAATACTAGGTATTCTACATCTACTTCTTTTTCTTGCAGCGCTCGAAAAATTTGATCCGATTCTGTTTTTACAACTCGTGGATCATTTGCCCCCTGAATTATAAGGAGTGGTTTATTCATTTGATTTAAATATGTACTTGGTGAATCATTTATTAGCTTATCTTTATCATTCTTAATATCACCTATTAAATTAACTGCAAGCGGTTTCCAATTTTCTGGCATAGATTCGATAAAACTAAATAAATTGCTAGGCCCAAAGATATCAACGGCTGCAAGGAAATACTCTGAATGACGCCCATAGAGCAATAAGGCCATATACCCTCCATAACTACCACCCATAACAAATAATTTATCAGGAGTTGATATACCCTGTTCAAATAACCATTCTATTCCTGCTACACAATCTAAGCGTGGGGCTTCTCCCCAATCACCTTCAATCATTTTTGTAAATGTTGAACCATATCTTGTACTTCCTCTAAAGTTTGGTGCAAAAATATTATATCCCTGCCTTAATAAATATTGAAATAATGCCCTGAAATCTTTCGTCTCAGCACTTTGTGGACCACCATGAGGCCAGAATATTGTATATCCGTTTTGCACTTCTCCTTTCGCCCGGAATAATAACGCTTCTATGTTTAATCCATCAAAGGAGGCATATGTTATAACATCCGGTTCAACAAAAGAAGATTCGGATAAACCAATAACATAGTTTTTTGTTAATGATGACCATTCTGTATCTCCATTTTTCTTGTAATAAATGTTTGCTGTTTTCGTCGCACTTTCACCTAATAGATATAAATTTTCAGATTTGGTAATTTCTATTTGACGTATCGTATCTACCGGAGAATTTAATAGAATTAATTCCTTTTTATCCCATACAAATTTATATAACCTATCTGTAACACCTTTCGACGAAACAATGTAGCCATTTTTTGTTTCAGTATGCCATTTTATATCGGATATATCTTCCTTCTCTATTTTACAGATTGGTTTGAATTCCTGTTTATTTA
The DNA here is from genome assembly GCF_030733445.1 of Bacillus sp. MMSF_3353. Taxonomy (NCBI): domain Bacteria; kingdom Bacillati; phylum Bacillota; class Bacilli; order Caryophanales; family Bacillaceae; genus Bacillus; species Bacillus sp. MMSF_3353. The sequence goes on along the minus strand of NZ_JASHJA010000046.1, from coordinate 1,376 downwards.
AATCAAAAGAAGCTACATAAGAAAACTCTTCTTCATAATTTGTAACAAAAATCAATGTATCTTCATCAGTATAACAAATAGACTCTATGGTATGTTCTTTCTCACTGGAAGGTACTATACAAATGAGTTCTTCTCCCTTTTTCACATATCCTACATTATATGTATTACTATATGACTTTAAAACAATGTAACTTGATTCACTCGGACTCACTGCCCCCACATATGTAGGTGTCTCCACACCAGTTAACAGAAGCGTATCTTCTTTTGTACGTATATTATAACAACGTGAGTTGAAGAACCTTGGGTTATCTTTACTTGTGACATAGTATAATCGTTCCCCATCCTCTGTTAAATGCACATAATAATCCTTTTCTGTCTCTCCTGCTGGAATCAATTCAAGCAATCCGCCACCCTCTGGTTTTAATGCATAAATATGATAATTTTCATTGCCATCTTTATCAAATCCAGCTAAAATAAATCTATTTAAAGAATCCACTTTAATAAAATTACTTGCTTGATTACAATATGTTAACGGATACGGTGATAAGTTTGGTAAATCCATTGCCCATAAATTAGAATGACCATTTAAGTTTGTACTAAAAATTAACCTTCCTTCATCTTCACTGATTGTAAACTTACCCATACTATGTGATTTAAAAAATTGTTCGGCATCTTCTCTAGGAAATTGAATCATCTTTCTTCCTCCATTTTATTTAATGTCTAAAAATTCAGAATGCAATATATATAAAGATTCTATATTTCCCTACTTATCCCTTTTTTGTTTTATTTAGATTTACTTCTCCCTTCTAATTTCCTTATTAACATTACAAGTAGAGAGGTGAAAAATTCGTTCTGGGGGTACTTTAAAATCTTAGTTTGATGGACATGGGGTAGCACCCCACATCCATCAACTTAATGAAAGTAAACTTTTTTCTAAAAGTTTACTTTGGGAAATAGATAAAAAATTTTTTATTCATATCATTAGCAAACATAAATGTTCAATAAAGATACTTAATTACAAATGCAATTATTTGATTTATAATTATATTTAGAAAATAGAATAGAAAGGTCTTGGTAATATGTTGGGTATTGATGTTATAAAAACAACAGAGGAATTAATTATTAAATGGCAATTGGCAAAAGTTAATATTCCATTAAATGAAATTATTGAAGTTACTGAAGATGATACTTATGCTGGCGTTGAAAAAAATGATGCAATTCGAATTGGGACACCTTATGCTACAACTGATCGCATCTTAATTAAAACTAAAAAGCAAGATTATGTATTATTTACTACTAATAAAGTTTCAATTTTAAATAAAATAAATGCTTAATAACTTGATTGGTTTAATATAATTCTTTAGAAAAAAGGCGAC
>NZ_JASHJA010000045.1:0-19666 GCF_030733445.1 Bacillus sp. MMSF_3353 | reverse complement strand
ATTATATATAATAATCATATGTCTATACACTAAAATATATATTTTTACATCTTCTACGATTTTAGGTAAAATTAGTTGAATAAAATGACTGAATTAAACAATTGGTCATGTTGTTTTTGGCAGAAAATTCACTCTAATGATATGGATAATACAATTTGATTAACCTCTTTTCAAACTGTATTGTTTGAGGTTTCCATAAGATATTTCTGTTCCAAATTTATTTATACTTACAAAAAAATTAAGAAAATAGAGGGTAAACATTACCTGGAATATTAAGATCGTTTTTATTAGGAGGATTACAAAGCATGACTAAAGTTGATAAGGTAAAAGAAAAAATTATTGAAACATCTTTATATTTATTTAATACAAATGGGATAACTCGCACATCCATCCAGGATATAATGACAGCTACTGAACTACCTAAAGGATCTATTTATCGTAGATTCAAAAATAAAGAAGAAATTGTCCTTGCTGCCTACGACAAAAGTGGTGAGATTATGTGGAGTCATTTTCATAAAGCAATGGAAAATAAAAAGACAGCAATCGATAAAATCCTTGCAATATTCCTTGTATATCAAGATGCAGCTAATAATCCTCCTATTGCTGGAGGCTGTCCATTACTTAATAGTGCAATTGAAAGTACTGGAGTATTTCCAGAATTACAAAAAGCAGCAGCAGAAGGTTATGACGATACAGTAATGTTAATGGCTTCTCTCATAAAAGAAGGAATAGAGAAACAAGAACTTAAAGAAGATATAGACATTATATCACTTGCTTCTTTTCTTACATCTTCAATGGAGGGAGCTATTATGGCAAGTCGAGTATCTAACGATAATATACACCATCATTATTTTATTGAACAAATAAAACATCATCTTGTCACTTATTCTAAATAAGTGAAAACTTGCATTGTTTTTATCCAATTTTTATAGACTTAAATTGAATAAATACCCCTCATAAACAGTATTTTCTGTTTATGAGGGGTATTTGAATAGTTATTAGTAAAGGTAACTTTTTAGACGATGTTTCATGTTTCTTATTGAAAGGCTTTGTTATCGTTACTACAGAAAAAGCAAAAAAGAATGAATTACATATAAATCGATTTATATGTTTCAAGTGTATCTATGCTGAGGTTGTAAATATATACAATAAAGTTTCATTTTAAATACGAAGTGTAGTAGAAGTTCAGTTAGATAAAATTCGGTAGTCGAAATTTCTTGCATAAAGCTGTATAATGCTTGTAACGAAAAGGAAATACAGGAAAGGATATGTAATGAGTTACTATGGATAAAGATAAACAACAATTAAGCGTTGAAGTTGCAAGATTATATTATCAGTCAGATTATAGTCAGCAGGAAATTGCTAATAAATTAAATATTTCAAGGCCGACTATCTCTAGATTATTAAAGTACGCGAAAGAAAAAGGATTTGTTCAAATTAGCATAGCCGATCCATTTGCTGATTTAGATAACGTTGGAAATTTACTGAAAGAAAAGTACAACTTGTTAGAGGCACATGTCGTATTTTCTCCAGTGCCAGAATATGCAACGATTACAGAGTATATTAGTAAATATGCAGCTGAGTATATGGAAAAGACGGTTAAAACTGGTGATATCGTTGGTGTAAGCTGGGGAATGACGATGTATGAAATCGCTAGAAAAATTGTACCACAACATGTAAAAGGTGTAGAAGTTGTTCAGTTAAAAGGTGGTATTAGTCATTCGAGTGTAAATACATATGCGAATGAAACGATTGCTTTATTTGCAGATGCTTTTCAAACGACACCAAGAAATCTACCCCTTCCAGTTATATTTGATAATGCAGTGACAAAACAATTAGTAGAGCAGGATCGACATATTCATCACATTATCGAAATGGGGAAACAAGCGAATGTTGCAATTTTCACTGTAGGAACAGTGAGAGACGAAGCACTATTATTCCGATTAGGTTATTTCGATAAGGATGAAACGAATTTGCTCAAAAAACAATCGGTCGGTGACATTTGTTCACGTTTCTTTGATGGAGACGGAAAGATTAGTAGCGAAGAGATTAATCAGCGTACAATTGGAATTGAGTTAGAAGAACTGAAATTAAAGAAACGTTCTATTTTAGTTGCTGGTGGTAATAGAAAAATAAAAGCAATTGATGGTGCGTTACGTGGCGGGTATGCAAATGTATTAATTATCGATCAGCATACAGCAAAAGAATTGTTACATTATCAAAAAGGTTAGAAATAAAAGGCTTTCTCAAGATGTTAATTTTGAGAAAGCCTTTTATTTTGTTATGTATGAATTATGGGAGTGTTTTTTGAATACAAATTGCCTTTTTAAAAATAATTATGGATATTGAGATACATACTACCATTGTTAATATAAAAGTTTTGATTTTAAATATGAATTGTTTCTTAGTTAGAATGCGCTTTATTTACTATTGAAAAATTCCTTTCCGAAAAGAATGAACAAAATTTCAAAAGTGTATTTACATTTGTTCAACTAAGAGTTAGAATGAAGTTGTTAAAAGATATGAGGAGTGAAGATAATGAATATTGCAAAGTTAATTGACCATACAATTTTAAAAGCTAATACTACTAAAGAAGATGTTATGAAAGTAATCGAAGAAGCAAAGGAATATAAATTCGCTTCTGTTTGTATTAATCCTACATGGGTGAAGCTAGCTGCTGAAGAGTTAGCTGGACATGATGTAGATGTTTGTACTGTAATCGGTTTCCCATTAGGAGCAAGCACTACTGAAACAAAAGCTTTCGAAACAAAAGATGCTATCGCAAAAGGTGCAACTGAAGTTGACATGGTAATCAACGTAGGCGCTTTAAAAGATGGCGATAACGAGTTCGTTGAAAAAGATATTTATGAAGTAGTACAAGCAGCAAAAGGAAAAGCTCTTGTAAAAGTAATCATTGAAACTTGCCTATTAACAGATGAAGAGAAAGTACGCGCTTGTGAATTATCAGTAAAAGCTGGTGCTGACTTCGTAAAAACTTCAACTGGATTCTCAACTGGCGGAGCAACTGCTGAAGACATCGCATTAATGCGCAAAACAGTTGGACCAAACGTTGGTGTAAAAGCATCTGGTGGCGTTCGTACACGTGAAGATGCAGACAAAATGGTAGCTGCTGGAGCTTCTCGCGTTGGAGCAAGTGCTAGTGTTGCAATCGTATTAAATGATGCAAAAGGTGCTACAGATAACTACTAATCATTAATGAAGTTAAAAGCAATAGATACACAAAGTAAAGTGTATCTATTGCTTTAACAATTGAAAAAAATGTAAGCGGATACGAATGGGAGGAGACGGCTTATGAAATATTTAATCGGTATTTTTGGCCTCGTATTGATTTTAGGTATCGCTTGGCTTGCTAGTAATGATAGAAAGAAAGTCAAATATCGCCCAATCATAACGATGGTTATATTACAATTCATTTTGGGGTTTTTATTATTAAATACAAGTGTAGGGAATATATTAATTAGCGGAATAGCAGATGGTTTTGGAGAGCTATTAAAATATGCCGCTGACGGTGTGAATTTCGTATTTGGTGGATTAGTAAATCAAAAAGAGTTTTCGTTCTTTTTAAGTGTATTAATGCCAATCGTATTTATTTCAGCTTTAATAGGTATTTTGCAACACATTAAAGTATTACCTATTATTGTGAAATCTATTGGTCTAGCATTAAGTAAAGTAAATGGAATGGGGAAACTAGAATCATATAACGCTGTTGCTTCTGCGATTTTAGGACAATCTGAAGTGTTTATTTCAGTTAAGAAACAACTAGGATTATTGCCAGAGAAAAGAATGTATACATTATGTGCATCTGCAATGTCTACCGTTTCAATGTCTATCGTTGGATCATATATGGTGTTATTAAAACCACAATATGTTGTAACCGCTTTAGTGCTTAACTTATTCGGTGGTTTTATTATCGCTTCTATCATTAACCCTTATGAAGTTACTGAAGAAGAAGATATGTTAGAAGTACAAGAAGAAGAGAAAAAGACTTTCTTTGAAGTATTAGGGGAATACATTATAGATGGATTTAAAGTTGCAATTACAGTAGCAGCTATGTTAGTCGGTTTCGTTGCTTTAATCGCATTCATTAATGCAGTATTTAAAGGTGTAATCGGTATTTCATTCCAAGAAATTCTTGGTTATGTATTTGCACCATTTGCATTTATTATGGGTGTACCTTGGCATGAAGCAGTTAATGCCGGAAATATTATGGCAACAAAATTAGTATCAAATGAATTTGTCGCTATGACAGATTTAGCACAAGGAAACTTTAATTTCTCAGATAGAACGACAGCGATTATATCTGTATTCTTAGTTTCATTTGCAAACTTCTCTTCAATTGGAATTATTGCAGGGGCAGTTAAGAGCTTAAATGAAAAGCAAGGGAATGTAGTCGCAAGATTTGGTTTGAAATTACTTTTCGGTGCAACATTAGTAAGTTTCTTATCAGCAACAATCGTAGGCTTATTATTTTAACAGATTCATATCATATAAAAAGGAATGGTGATTGTAATGAGAATGGTAGATATTATTGCGAAAAAACGTGACGGCAAAGAATTAACGACTGAAGAAATCAAATTCTTTATTAATGGATATACAGACGGAAGTATTCCTGATTATCAAGTGAGTGCACTTGCAATGGCAATCTTCTTTAAAGATATGACAGATCGCGAACGTGCAGATTTAACGATGGCGATGGTTGAGTCTGGAGAAACGATCGATTTATCAGCAATTGAAGGAATTAAAGTAGACAAACATTCAACTGGCGGTGTTGGTGATACGACAACATTAGTATTAGGACCATTAGTAGCTGCTTTAGATGTACCAGTAGCAAAAATGTCTGGTCGTGGTTTAGGACATACAGGCGGAACAATTGATAAATTAGAAGCGGTAGAAGGATTCCACGTTGAAATTACGAAAGAGCAGTTCATTGATATTGTAAACCGTGACAAAGTAGCTGTTATTGGACAAACTGGAAACTTAACACCTGCAGATAAAAAGATTTATGCATTACGTGATGTAACAGGAACAGTAAACTCAATTCCTTTAATCGCGAGTTCAATTATGAGTAAAAAAATTGCAGCTGGTGCTGACGCAATCGTACTTGATGTAAAAACAGGTGCTGGCGCATTTATGAAAACAGAAGAAGATGCAAAAGAATTAGCACATGCAATGGTGCGTATCGGAAATAATGTAGGACGTCAAACGATGGCTGTTATTTCAGATATGTCACAACCGCTTGGATTTGCAATTGGTAACGCTCTAGAAGTGAAAGAAGCGATTGATACGTTAAAAGGTGAAGGTCCAGAAGATTTAACGGAATTAGTACTTGTATTAGGAAGTCAAATGGTCGTACTTGCGAAAAAAGCAAATACGTTAGAAGAAGCTCGTGAAATGCTAATTGAAGTTATGAAAAACGGAAAAGCAACTGAGAAGTTTAAAGAGTTCTTAAGCAATCAAGGCGGAGATAGTTCAATTGTAGACAATCCAGAAAAAATGCCACAGGCGAAGTATGTAATTGATGTACCTGCAAAAACTTCAGGTGTTATTTCTAACATTGTTGCAGATGAAATTGGTATCGCAGCTATGCTACTTGGTGCTGGCCGTGCGACAAAAGAAGATGAAATCGATTTAGCAGTAGGATTAATGTTACGTAAAAAAGTTGGCGATGCAGTAAAAGAAGGCGAGCCATTCGTAACGATCTATGCAAATCGTGAAAATGTAGAAGATGTAAAAGCAAAAATTTATGAAAATATTTCTATTGCTGAAACAGCAGTGGCTCCTAAATTAGTTCATACAGTTATTACTGACTAATCATAATTACACATACTTTAAGGGGGAAATAATATGGATAAGAAAAAATATATCGAAGAAGCAAATAAGATGTTAGCAAAAGCATATATTCCGTATTCGAAATTTCCTGTTGGCGCAGCATTAGTTACGAAAGAAGGTAAAATCTATACTGGTTGTAATATAGAAAATGCTTCTTACGGTTTATGTAACTGTGCAGAAAGAACAGCGATCTTTAAAGCAGTATCAGAAGGGGAGCGCGACTTTAGTTACTTAGTTATTACAGGCGAAACGGACGGACCGATATCACCATGTGGTGCTTGTAGACAAGTAATTGCTGAATTCTGTGAACCGAAAATGCCAGTTTTACTAACGAATGTAAAAGGTGATGAAAAAGAAGTGACTGTTGAGCAATTACTTCCAGGTGCTTTCTCGATAGAAGATTTAAAATAAGTTGAAAAGTCATTCCGCAAATATTAATTGTGGAATGGCTTTTTTATTTTCAAAAGTTGAATGTAATATTTTGTTCATATTCCGTTCATAAACTTTGTGTAAAATGATTGCAGCGAATATGGAAAGTTTACAGCAGGAGGAATAAAATGAAGAAATTATATAATGCAGCATTTATTTACTTAATTATCGGTTTATTATATAGATAGGAGTGGATAGTATGATAGCACTTTTATCAAGTATTGTAGCGGTTTGTATGGCTGTTGGTGTCATGTTTCTTCGCTTTAAAGCAGCGAAAAAACCGGTAACGAAAAAGAAAATTATATTACCGCCAATTTTTATGAGTACTGGCGCAATGATGTACTTCTTACCGGAGTTTCGATTAACATCGTTAGAAATAGTAGAGGCGATTAGTATAGGACTTATTTTCTCTATATTTCTTATTAAAACAACTAAGTTTGAAATAAGAAACGAACATATATATATGAAACCGTCAAAAGCATTCATATTTATTTTAGTGGGCTTATTGGCTGTACGAGTAGCGTTAAAATCGTATTTAAGTCAATCAATTGATTTAGCAGAGTTAAGCGGAATGTTTTTCTTACTTGCATTTGCGATGATTGTTTCGTGGAGAATTGCGATGTATCGCTCATATGTTAAATTGGAAAAGACAATAAAAAGAGCTGGAATTTCTAAATAGGAATTCCGGCTCTTTTTATGTTTTATACGATTGTTTTTTTAGCTTTGATTTCATTTGCTTAATTTTAAACGTATTTGAGCATCTTGTAATGCGGCTGGTGTAACGTTAAGACCATGTTGATCAACAATTTTTGTGTTTAATAAAATGGAATCTAAGCTTCCACGAAATGTTTTTGTATAGTTTTGACGCAGCATTTGTTGTTCTTGTTTTTCATCAACTGTTAATCCATATGCTTTTTCTTTTTTTGATAATTCGTTAATACGGAATAAAATGTTTTTCATTTGATTCACCTCTAGTTTCAATTAATTACATTAGTTACTTACTAATGTATAGTTATTATAACGTATCTTTTAATAAGTGTCAATGCTTATAAACATTCATTGTTTTGTAAGTGTGTGGGGTGATAAAGAATGAAAAAACCACAAATACTTGAAATAGGTAAGATGTTAATATACAATACCTAAGTAGGGTATATAAAGTTATTATTTTACTTTATGAGAGTAATAAGCAAAAAGGAGTATGTAATAATGAATGCAGTAATTTCAAAGAAAGAAACAATCATCTCATATACGATTGCTATTTTATTTATTTTAGCCATGGTAATAGCAGGTGTGTTATTAAATGATCCAGAAGTCATTTTGCCGGAAATAGCGGCAATGGCAATCGCTTTATGGGCATACCGTGAGCCGGGATGGCTAAGACAACCAGAAAAAATCTTTATTGCACCGTCAATAACAGCTGTAATTGGTTTTATGGTGAATCAAATGGATATAGCCTATTTAGGGAAAGTAAGCTTAACGCTTGTATTGATGATGCTGTTTTTACGTGTTATTCAGTCCAATTTAGCACCATCTATTGCGACAGGTTTATTACCATTAGTAACAAATGCGACGGAATGGTCATTTGTTATCTCAGTCTTCGTTTTGACATTTATTTTAATGATTGGTGTTCTTATTTTTAAATTGAATAACGGTATTGAGCGAAAAGTGAATATACAGTATAAATATATGACTGTATTTCTAATACTAAATTTCGTTTGGATCAGTTTATGTTGGATAACTGGTTATGAACAATTAGCGGTTATTCCGCCAATTCTAGTCGTTGTGTATGAATCACTTCAAAAACCGATGTACAATGAAAAAATGGCATTTAAACAAATAGTAGTATTAACTACATCAGCAACTGTTGGAACTTTATTGTATTTTGCAATTGATTCATGGATTGTAGTTACTTTATTCAATATGATATTAATGCTTATTTTATTAAAAATAGTTGGAGTACGTATTCCAGCAGCGTATGCATTTCCCTTACTTCCGCTCGTATTTCCTGATGAAATGATAAAAATGTTACCAGTAGGTTCATTCATTGCAGGGGTATTTTTATTTGGTGCAGTACTATTGTATAAGAAGTGGGAGATGAAACAAAAGGGCATGCAGAAGAGTGAAATATAATTTGTAAAAAAGGTAAGTTCAAATCACTTGAACTTACCTTTTTTATTTATACCCAATATAAGGATATATCATAAATTCCGACTAAAATGAGTAGTACCCCTGCTATAAGTTGAATGTGTTTTCCTATTTTTCGGCTCTTTTTAAGTAGTGCTCCATTTAATCCAAGGTAGGAAATGATGAACATTAATATAACGATAGGGAGAGCAGTTCCTATCGAAAAGAATGTCGGAAACAAGTAACCATAATTATATGAGAAAGATAAAGGGATTAACGTTCCGAAAAATAGAACGAACATAGTCGGACAGAAAGCTAAGGAAAAGAAGAATCCAAGTAAAAATGAGCCAACCTCATTTTGTTTTCGTATAAATTTGATCGAGAAGAAACTTCTTCCTTTTATAATACCTGCCAACATTAGCCCCATTAAAATTAATAAAGGTCCAATTATTTTTCGTAACCATGGGAAATACAAAGTTAATATTTGCTGAATCTCTTTTCCTAAAAACCATACTAATAGTCCAAGTGTCGTAAAAGCTATTATTTTTCCTAAAATGAATAACAATATATGTTTCCATGCATGTCCCTTTTGTAAAGATTGATTCCCATAAAGTGTAATAGCGCTAATGTTTCCTGTTAATTGGCAAGGAGCAAGGGTACCTACAATGCCTAATAAAAATGCAAATAAAAGAGGAATTGATTTCGTAGTATTCGCGACATCCATTAAAGGAGACATGAGTTGATAACTCCACTCGCTAATTGTTGAAAACACGTTATATTCACCTTTCTAATTAAATTGAAATGCTCCTTCTTTCGTAATCTGCTTCCAAGTTTTCCCCTCATCTGTAGAAAGGAACACATTTGCTTTCATTGTAGCAAATACTATTTCAGATGAATTTTGAGGATTTTGTGATATGTACATAATTGCATCTTTAGAATCTAAAGATGGAGTTTGTATGTTTGTTTCTTCATTTGTAGCAATTGATTTCTTCGTTATCATTTGCTTATTGATAGGGGCGTAAAAAACATCTTCATTACTTAATGTAACTGCTGTCGATTCAAGTGATGTAGAGAATAGTTCAAATGTATTTCCGTAATCTGTAGATAAGTAAACACCATCTTTAGCACTTACCGCGACTACACTAGATTGATCAGGATGTACGGAAAAGGAATGAATTGTACTTGAAAGACCTTTTAACTTACTATTTTTCCAATCTTGTCCGTTGTTCGTACTGAAATAAAAACCTTGTTGTAATTTAGAATTTGGACGCTCATTGTATAAATAAATTGCTTCCGTATTATATCCAACAGCAAGGTTGTGAAAATCAGATTCTCCATAAAACGCTAGCTTCTCGAGGGTATTACCGCTATCAGAACTTTTCATTAATCCTAAAGGATTTTTTAAATTTGCACCTGGTTCAGGATGGCCGCTGGCAAAGAATCCGTTCTTCGTTGCCTGAAACCCCATATAATCATGTAGCTCAGTCTTAGTTTCAAACCATTTTCCATTATGATAAACTTTTATACCACTGTGAGTGGCAATAGAAACTCCGAGCATATTTCCTGCATAGCCAATTCCATGAATGTGCTCGATTTTTCCAGATGTAGTTTCCTTATAGAAGTTTTGCGGACTCGTATTTACTGTTTCTGTATGTTTTCGTTGAGATTGCACCGTGTCTTTCTTCACTGGTGCTGTTTCGGCGTTGCTAGAACATCCTGTAATGATGAATAAAGAAGTAATTGCTATCCCTGTTGCTACATAATATTTCAAAGTTGTAGCTCCTTTCCTATATATGAGATTTTAAGTATATGGAATAAATGTCAAGAAATTGTGGAGTGGTATGCATCATTTAGATTGGAATGGGCTCTAGTAATGAAAATTTTCCTTTTTATATGAGTACTATCAATTGACGAAAAATTATAACAATAATAAAATGAATTGTATTGGGTAATTAGATTTACAAGTATACATAGAACGCTAGGGGGATTATTATGAAATCAACATTTTTTGCTCAAAATAGAGAACGATTAGTAAACACATTACCAGATGAATCTATTACTATTTTATTTGCTGGACAAGCACCTCATATGTCAGCGGATGCACATTATAAATTTGTGCCGAATCGAAATTTTTACTATGTAACAGGAATCGAGGAACCAAATGTTATTTTCATGTTGAAGAAGTTTGGAAATAGTGTTGAAGAAACACTGTTCATTGAAAAATCGGATCCAGTCATGGAAAAATGGGTCGGTAAAACAGTTTCTAACAAAGAAGCAGAGAAAATTTCAGGTATAAAGAAAGTTGTATATTTAGATAGCTTTGAAAAGACAATGTCAAATATACTTTTTACAGAAAATGTGAAGCATCTATATTTAGATTTAGAGCGTCGTGAGTGGAATGGTACGGAGACAAAAACGCTTGCTTTTGCTAAACATGTAAGAGAACAGTATCCACACGTTTTAGTTGGTAATGTATATCCGAATATTTGTGAATTACGAGTGTTTAAAACAGAAGAAGAAATTGAAATCATAAAAGAAGCAATTGCTGTAACGAAAGAGGGTATTTACAACGTACTTAAGCATGCAAAAGCAGACATGATGGAGTATGAATTAGAAGCTCAGTTTGATTTCACATTGAAGTCATCTGGTATTAAGCATCATGCATTCAATACAATTTTGGCAAGTGGGAAAAATGCTACAGTTCTTCATTATGAAGACAATGATGCACAAATTCAAAATGGTGATTTAGTACTGCTAGATTTAGGCGCTCAAAAAGACTACTATAACGCTGATATTAGTTATACATTCCCGGCAAATGGAACATTCTCTAGTCGCCAAAAACAAATGTATAATATTGTATTAAAAGCATTGAAAGAAACAACGAAACTCATTAAGCCAGGAGTAAAGTTTGCTGCATTAAATGAGCATACAAAAAAGGTACTAGCAGAAGAGTGTAAAGAAATTGGTTTAATTCAAGAAGACGAAGAGTTATCAAAATACTATTATCATGGTGTTAGCCATTTCCTTGGTTTAGATACGCATGATGTAGGAACATATAAAGATAGAGTGTTAGAAGAAGGCATGGTTATAACAATTGAACCTGGTCTTTATATTGAACAAGAAGCAATTGGAATTCGTATTGAAGATGACATTCTTGTAACGAAAGACGGACATGAAAACTTGTCAAAAGATATTATTAGAGAAGTTGAAGAGATTGAAGCGTTTATGAGAGAAAACAATGTAAATATAAAAAAAGATGAAGTTGTTACGAAATAACCATTAGAAGAGGCGCTCAATTTTGGGCGTCTTTTTATTTAGCTCATTGCATATCTCCATATTTTCTTGAAAATCATTTTTTATAATGATTTTGAAAAAGAAAAAGGAGGGGTTTCCATGAAGAGATTTGTGTTAACGGCAGTTACAGTCTCTGTCATATCTTTAATTGCTGCATGTTCTGCGACCACAAATACAACAAATGATCATAAAAATATGAACGATAAAAAAACACCACAGACTGAAACGGCTACAAAACCATTGAAAGTTGAAATAGGACCAGAAGTTACTTTAATAGCGAAAGAAGAAAAGCAAAAATTAAGTAACGGTGTTATTGTTCCAGTCTGGACATTTAATGGCTCATCTCCTGGTCCAGAAATTCGGGTGAAAAAAGGCGAAAAGGTGAAAGTGACATTAAAAAATGAACTATCTGCACCAGTATCTATTCATTGGCATGGGTATCCTGTCCCAAATAATATGGATGGAATTCCAGGTGTGACGCAAGATGCGGTTGAATCTGGAAAAAGTTTCACCTATGAGTTTGAAGCGAACGTACCAGGAACGTATTGGTATCATTCACATCAAGATTCTGTAAATCAATTAGATAGAGGTTTGTATGGAGCGCTCATTGTAGAAGATACAAAGGAAAAATATGATAAAGATTACACAGTAATGTTAGATGAATGGGTAACAGATAAAGAAGAGATTAATAAACAGTTAAAAGAAATGACAAAAGGGCAAAAAGGTAATAAATCTAAGGATAATGAAAATACGAAAAAGAATGAAGATAAGAACGGCATGGATCATTCCGGTATGGACATGGGCAGTGATAAAAAAGACTCTAGTAACATGACAGGAATGGACCATGGAAATATGAAGATGGAAGGCCATGATATGAGTATGTATGACTTATTCACAATCAATGGTAAAAGCGGGGATTTAGTAGAACCATTAAAAGTGAATAAGGGGGATAAAGTCCGTCTTCGACTCGTTAATGCTGGTTATCTATCACATGATATACACGTTCACGGTCATGATATAAAAGTAATTGCGACAGATGGTCAACCAATAAACGATCCAAAAGTTATAAAGGATCAAGTAATTTCAATCGCACCTGGTGAACGTTATGATATTGAATTTACTGCTAATAATCCTGGGAAATGGTATGTTGAAGACCATTCAGCAAATAAAGGTGCAAAAGGAATGAAAGCTGTTATTGAATATGATGGCAGCAAAGAGATGAAAGATAAAGCAGATGAAAAAGAAAAATTATCGAAATTAGATATGACGAAATATGGTGCTAAAAAACTAGGTAGTTTCACGTTAAATCAGCAGTATACTGCCACATATAATATGGACTTGAATACGCAAATGAATGGAAATGAAATGGTATATACAATTAACGGAAAGGTATTTCCAGACATTGACCCGATTCCAGTAAAAAAGGGTGATTTAGTAAAAGTAAAATTGGTAAATCGTTCTAAAATGGACGATCATCCGATGCATTTACATGGTCACTTCTTCCAGGTGTTGAGTAAAGATGGAAAACCGATAGAAGGTTCTCCAATTGTGAAAGATACTTTGAACCTAAAACCAGGTGAAGAATATGAAGTAGCCTTTGTAGCAGATAATCCGGGTGATTGGATGTTCCACTGTCATGATTTACACCATGCTTCCGCTGGGATGGTAACAGAAGTGAAATATACAGATTATAAATCTGATTATGTTCCAAACCCAAACATTCCTAATAAGCCAGAATAATATAAAATTTATGGAGTTGATGATAATATAAAACAGCTATCTTAGGGATAGCTGTTTTAATGATTTTTAGCATGAAAAAAGCTGTTTTTAAATGTAATGTTGTGTATTGGGCATATTATTTTTATAAAAGTTTAGGAAGCGGGAGCGATAATGCCCTGTATAAGAGTTTACAAGATAAAAAATGCGATTTTTGTTATTTATGGATTTAAAAAACATATTCGTTTCTGGTTTGGAAGTAGATAATAGAAGAAATCGCTAATTTTTTGTATACTCAGTTGATAAAATTACAGTGGTAAATTTAATGTGTTGTAGTTCAAAAAGGATAGATAATAGCCCCTTACATTTGACCTTTTTTTTATTTTATACTACAATTCGTAGTGCGAAGGGAGGACGGGTATGTTCAAGCAAAACTATAAGTGAAATGAATAAGGCATAAATTATTTTTTTGACCGCTTGAAGCAAAAATCATAGAAATTATTTGGTGCTCAGAAGGTATCACAATGAAAAGTGTGCAGAAAAAATTAATGTTACAACGTTACAGCACATATCAAAAATTGTTAGCTGATCAGTAGTACAGTATGTGATAGATAAAATAAAGTCACCTTTTGGAATGGGAAGTGCTTTGCTTAAGTTTATTGGAATGGAAAAAGCTTCCAATGATCTTGTGACCGCATCTTTTGGAAAACAGTGACTAACTTATGGGTGAGTGTTTGTGGTTTTTTTTAAGAATTTAAACTACACAGTGTAGTGTTTTGTGAAAAGAGGCAAAATGAATGCAGCAGATTAAAAGATATGGATTGTACTAGGAACGGGAATGCTTTCATTTGTCTCACCGTGCATCGGTCCAATTTTGACCGCATTATTAATGCTTGGTACAAAGAATCCAGATCAAGCATTTATTTACATTACAGTTTACAAGCTGGGATTTGCGATTCCTTTTTTCTTAATTGCCTTCGTACGTTACGAAAGAATGGAATAACACCTCCGTTGTATATCTAGAAATAGAGGTTGATAGAAAAGAAGAGTACAACATGAGTAGAAAAGCATTTGATATAAAAAATAATAAACTAAAGATATGATGATACTTAAATGTATTTATGGGAAGGTGTTTAATACCTATGAAAAGAATTTTAGCTAGTGTGGCAGTAGTTTCTGTTACAGGAAGTACATTTATTGGTACTGCTCAAGCGCAAACTTCTATAGTGCCAAAAGACAAAAAACATGAGCAACCTACTGATACAGTAACATATGAAAATCCAGTAACAGTAAACACGAATGTTCTACGTGTTCGCACACAGCCAAATACGTCTAGTGCAATAATGGGGCGCGTGTATGAAGGGAAAGTTTTACAAGTTATTGGAGAAGACAACGGTTGGTTGAAAATTAACCATAATGGAAAAGTAGGTTATGTAAGCAGTCAATTTGTAATAGACGATAGCTCAAATGGAAGTGACAATAACAATGGAAAAGTTCAAGTAGCGAGTGGGAATTACAAAGTTAATGTATCCTCCCTCCGTGTTCGTACAGGTCCAAGTACTTCCCATACGATTTTAGGCTCTATACATAAAGGACAAGTTGTTCAAGTAACTGGTGAAGTTCAAGACTGGGTCAAAATTAACTATAGTGGACAAACTGCTTATATTAGTAAAGATTACATTTCAAAGAGTGGCTCTAATGCAAATGTAGACCAAACAAATGAACAACAAAATAATGTTACGGTTCAAACTGACGGTACATACATTGTAGACGCTACTTCTTTACGTGTGCGTACAGGTCCTGCTACTTACCATAGTGTAATTGGTGGTGTATTAAACGGACAAATATTGCAAGTAACTGGCGGTGAAAATGGCTGGTTGAAAATTAATCATCATGGCAGAACTGGTTATGTGAGCAGTGAATATGTAAAATTCGTTAAAGAGGGTACACCATCAAAACCTGAAACAAGTAATCCATCTACTGGAGCAACAGTTGGTGACTACTATGTTAACGTAAGCATGTTAAATGTAAGAAGCGGTGCTGGTACAAATCATGGTGTAATCGGTGCTTTATCAAAAGGAATAAAAGTACAAGTTCTATTTGAACAAAATGGATGGGGGAAAATTAATTACAACGGTAAAAACGGTTATGTATCAAGTAAATTTCTATCAAAAACAAGTGAGACTGATACAGAGGAGCAGCGACAATCCCAAGAGGTAAATACAACTAATGAAATTAAAACAAATGACTTTATTCAACCAGCTGCAGGAAGATATACTTCTGGATTTGAGAAACGTGGTGGGCAAATGCACCACGGATTAGATATTGCTGCTTCAGGAACAGTGCCAGTTGTTGTTGCGGCAAAAGGTGTAGTCACTCGCTCATATTATTCCACAAGCTACGGTAATGTGGTGTTTATTTCTCATAATATTAACGGACAAACATATATAACTGTATACGCTCATTTAAAGAGTCGTTCTGTTACTGCAGGTCAAAAAGTGAAGCAAGGACAACAACTTGGCATAATGGGGAATACAGGACAATCTGAAGGACAACACTTACATTTTGAAATCCATAAAGGTGAATGGAATGCACAGAAGAGCAATGCTATGGATCCAAAACAATATATTAGTTAAGTAAGAATTTTTTATTTCAAGATGGGGGTATTGTATACCTCATCAAACTAAGAGAATTGAATATCTATGAGCTGAAAAAATATACTATCAATCATGTAGATTTAGAAGGTTCATTAAGTGTAGAAAAGTAGAAAAATAATTGATGGTGAAGATTACGACATGAATTAATTTGAAAAAGAGAGGTCACAGCATTGTAATTCTGTGACCTCTTATTATATAATGCAAAGCTATTATTTATTAGTTTTCTGTATAATTATTAATCCTGATCCCATGCCAGAAGCTAAACTATAGTTATTATCTACAAATACTCCAAATAATAAGTAAGTCGCATCCGTAAACCACATTTCATTTGGGGCTGACGATTCAAAAGTGTTTTTTATTTTCATTTGTTAAAAAATAAAATTATCGATTATAGCTGCTAGTGTTTATGGATAGGTTGTTCATGTTCAGAGGGGAGCGGTAGGGTATGATCTGGGAATGTTACGAATACAGTAAGAACAATTACTACGCTGATCGAAAGTAATAATAAAAAACGCCGTTCGATAAAAGTAGAAAAGGTTTCTGATAAAAGTTGAATCATACATGACATAGTTATTGTTATCGTAAGTAAAAGACTAATAAACAGTATACTATGAGCTTGTTGAGCGTTTAACATTTCTGTAATCATTGCTCCCATCATACTTGCCATTAATCCAGAAAACATTCCTTCTAAAGCGGTAAATAGGTGAAACCGTAGACCGACTAAAAAACCGATAAAACCACTAATCAAAATCGCAAGCAAAGTAGAATATAGTAATTCACCTTTAAAAAGAATACCTAAATAAAAACCTATACTTAAACCGATACTCATACTAAAAGACATAATAAATACCATATACCCCATTAGGGTACCGTTACGTTTAGAAATATATGATGTAATAAGAATCGAGATACAACAAAGTGTTAAGGCAGTCGATGTGTAAACGAACATTATGATACCTCCCTGTCCTATCGTTCATTTCATCATATGTTCGTATGGAGATTACTTATGCTTATTTATATCTGCATATTATCTGCACAATTTAATAAATGTAAGTAAGTAGGTGCTTGATTTTTTGAGCATCTTTTTTATTTGTGAGCATGAGAAAGAAATTGTTATATAATGAGTTTCTATTGTGAAGCCATAAAGAATCAGCGTATAATATTATAGTTATCCCATTACTGGGAGTAACCCGCGAATGATAAATAAGATTGTTCTTTTATCATCGCCTCTAAACAGATAGACAATGAAAGTAACACTGGAATACAGATAGGGAGTTATAAAATGAAATTAATTATTGCCGAGAAACCAGATCAAGGTTTGGCTCTTGTTTCACAATTTAAATATCGCCGGAAAGATGGATATTTAGAAGTAGAAGCGAATGAGTTATTTCCAAATGGAGCGTACTGTACATGGGCAATTGGTCATTTGACGCAGTTATGTAATCCAGAACATTATCACGCTGAGTGGAAAAAATGGTCACTTAATACGTTACCGATGATTCCAGAGCGTTTTCAATTTGAAGTAACAAAGTCAAAGTATAAGCAATTTAACGTTGTGAAACAGCTGTTACATAATCCGGGGGTAACAGAAATTATTCATGCGGGCGATGCTGGGCGTGAAGGGGAATTAATCGTACGAAACATTATTAATCTTTGTAACGTGCAAAAGCCGATGAAGCGTCTTTGGATTTCATCTTTAACGAAACAAGCTATATACCAAGGATTTAAAAATTTACTAGATGAAGCAGATACAATTAATACGTACTATGAGGCATATACAAGGTCATGTGCGGACTGGGTCGTTGGTATGAATGCATCGCGTGTCTTTAGTATTTTGTTAAAGAAAAAAGGAATGAACGATGTATTTTCAGCTGGTCGTGTACAAACACCGACACTCGCGTTAATCGTAAAGCGTGAAAAGGAAATAGAAAACTTTAAGTCTGAGCCGTTTTGGGAAGTGTTCGCAACCTTTAATATAGAAGGAAAGAAGTATGAGGGGAAATGGGAGAAGGATAGTGAATCCCGCTTAAAGGACCCTGATATGGCAAATAAAATTGCAGCATTTTGCCAAGGTAAACCGGCTGTAGTAAAAGAAATGAAAACGGAGCGTAAAGAGTTTCAGCCCCCGTTTTTATTTAATTTATCAGCACTGCAAGCGACAGCTAATAAAGCTTTTAAATTTTCACCGAAAAAGACGCTTGATATAACACAAGCACTATATCAAAAAGGGATAGTTTCTTATCCGCGTTCGGATTCTAACTATGTTACACAAGGAGAAGCAGCGACGTTCCCTGATATTTTACAGAAGTTAAGTCAGTTTGATGAATATAAAGGTTTATTGCCAGCACCAATTGAATCGATTATGAATAATAAGCGTTATGTGAATGAAAAAAAAGTTACAGATCACTATGCAATTATACCGACAGAGCAAGTTACAAATCCAAGCAAACTATCAGGTGATGAAAAGAAAATTTACGATATGATCGTAAGAAGACTGATTGCGGCGCATTATGAAGTAGCAATCTTTGACTACACAACGATTACAACTCTTGTAGACGAACGTGCTGAATTCATTTCAAAAGGAAAACAGCAAATTCAAGAAGGTTGGCGTAAAGTTATTTTCCAAGACGATAAAGATGACGAAACAATTCTTCCAATTGTCGCAGAAGGTGAACAAGGAAAAGTTGTAAAGGTGAAAGTGAAAGAAGGAAAAACACAGCCGCCGAAGCGTTATACAGAAGGACAACTTATTACGTTAATGAAAACGGCCGGTAAGTATTTAGAAAATGAAGAGCTGGAGAAAGTATTAAAGAAAACAGAAGGTTTAGGTACTGAGGCAACGCGTGCAGGTATTATTACTATGCTGAAAGACCGTAAATATATAGATGTGCAGAAGAACCAAGTGTATGCAACCGATAAAGGGAAAGTATTAATTACCGCAATCGGTGATAAAATACTAGCTTCACCAGAAATGACAGCGAAATGGGAGCAACGCCTTGCGGAAATTGGTGAAGGCACAGCATCACCAGCTACATTTATGGAACAAACGAAAAAGCTATCAGCTAAAATTATTGAAGATGCAGTGGAAATGTCAGAGAAATGGGATTTTACTGGATTACATGTTGAATCGATTGAGCGAAAAGGATCGAAATTTACAACAGGTAAAAAGGTTGGTAGCTGTAAAAAATGTGATGGCGATGTGATTGATAAGTCAACGTTTTACGGTTGTTCTAATTACAACACGACACAATGTGACTTTACAATCTCAAAGAAAATATTAAGCAAAACAATTTCGCAAAAGAATATGACAAAACTTTTAAAAGGTGAAAAGACCGATTTAATTAAAGGCTTTAAAAAAGGCGAGAAAACGTTTGATGCGATGTTAGAGTGGAAAGATAATAAGATTAATTTTGTGTTTGAGAATTAAGTTGTTCAACAAATAAAAAAATATGATAATTAAACTGTATCCTATAGAATAGACACTAAAAAAGTCTATTCTATAGGATATTTTTTTGAATAAGTAGTACTATATATTTTTATTTAAAATAAAATATACAATAAAAAAATCTTTGTAATTGATAAATATTTATTGTAAA
>NZ_JASHJA010000044.1:0-21384 GCF_030733445.1 Bacillus sp. MMSF_3353 | reverse complement strand
TCCATTCCTAATAATTCAAGAGCACGATTGGCCATGACTTCATTTGCGTTCATATTCATTGAAGTACCTGCTCCGCCCTGAATTGGATCGACGATGAAATGATCGTGCCATTTTCCATCAAGAATTTCTTGAGCAGCTTCTGCGATCGCGCCACCCTTGTTCAATTCCAATCTTCCTATATCTGTATTAGCAAGCGCTGCTGCTTTTTTTACAATTGCGAATGCCCTAATTAAACCTTCATGAATTTTGTACCCTGTGATTGGAAAATTTTCAACAGCACGTAAAGTTTGAATTCCGTAATATGACTTGAAAGGTAATTTTTTTGACCCCAAAAAATCCTTCTCCACTCGCATGTTCTCGTTTGTAATTGACATATTAATTTCTCTCCCATATTAAATGTAAAACCTTAAAAGACCATATAAAATCATTACCAATCCTTGTCAGATTTAAGTGTTAAATCGTATGCTAAAGACGTTTCCATAATTTCTTTAATTTCTTCTAATTTATTAGTTTTTCCTAGCGTCCACATCAATTTTGCCATGATTGCTTCCGTATTCATATCTCCAGATAATATCACTTGATGCTGCGCCACTTTCCGTCCTACTTCATAGAGAAGTATATCTTCGCCTTCTTCCAAGCATTGAGTAGTAATCACTACAGCAATCCCCATTTCAGTCAGTTCTTGAATTTTCGAAAGTAAGTTCCTTCCTTCAAAAGGCAATCCACCGTTACCAAAGCTTTCAATAATAATTCCTTTATACAACCCTTTTAGACAATCAAATATCTCCGGCTTTGTACCTGGATACAATTTCATAAGAAAAACATCTGTACATAAATTAGTATTTACTACGATTTCATCATGGGAAATAGTTGGCTTCCAATGATATTTCACTTCATTTTCATTTACTTCAGCAACATATGGATAATTCACACTTTCAAACGCATCATAACTTTTTGTTCGCATTTTAACAGCCCTTGTCCCAATAATGACCCTACTATCAAAAACAATAAACACACCCGCAACATCTTCACAAGAAAATCTAAGGGCATCAGCTACATTTTTCTTTGCGTCTGTTTTTTTAAAACTGATAGGTACTTGTGAACCTGTTAAAACAACTGGTTTTCTTAAACCTTGAAGCATATAAGAAAGCGCCGAAGATGTATAGGCTAACGTATCTGTCCCATGTGTAATCACAAACCCGTCGTAATCATCATAGTGATTAAAAACAGCATTAGCTATTTCTATCCAATGCTCAGGCTGCATATTGGTACTATCAATATTCATTAAAATTTTGCAATCTATTTCTAAATTTTGGAATGAATTCGAAAAATAATTTAACAATTCTTCAGCTGATAATCCTGGAACAAGCCCTTCATTTCCTTCCACAGATGCGATTGTTCCACCAGTTGCAAGTAATAAAATCCTCTTCATACACAACACCTCCATAAAATAAACAAATATATATCGTTCGCGAAATGCGTATTTATACTTATCATTATAGAACTTAATTTGAAATAATCAAGGTTTTGTATTCAATACGCGTACTTTTTTCTGTTCTTGATTATTTTCCTATGTTATAATTGATTTAATAAAAATAGATGGGGTATGAGACGAATGCTGGAACGTTTATCTGAGTTAAGAAAAAATCAAAAATGGTCCTTACAAGATACAGCAGATCGACTTGGGATTGCGAAAAGCACCTATGCTGGGTATGAAAATGGATATAGATTACCTTCATTACAATCTTTAGCCAAAATAGCAGATTTATTTGATACATCCGTAGATTATATAATAGGCCGCACTGAAAATTCACATCAAATCAAAGATATAATTGAAATCACAAAACTACTGAAAGAGCCAGACCAAACACTTTTAATAGACGGAGAAGTATTATCCACTGAAGAATTAATTGACTTTATTGCATTTGTAAGAAGTAAACGGGAACTAAGTTCCAAAAGAATAGAAAATATTAAATCGAGGTTTGAAGATTGATTGAATAAAGAACGATCTTGTACTCTTTAAACTTTGAAGTACTTATACGATTTATTTGCAAACGGCATGGATAGGATTAGTGTGGAAAATGAATTAATTAGAATATATTTTACCACCTTTATATTCATAAATTACTTTTTTCCTATTTCACGTACAAAAAAGAAAAGTATCCATTTAAAAGATACTTTTCTTTTTATCCTAGTGTAAGTTATACCGTCCTGATACCTATTCCTCTCCCCTACAAAATAGGTATTTTGTAATTTCTTCACTTACAAAATTATTTTCACGTTTTAATTTCTCTAAGCTAAATGCACTAAGGTTTACTAGTATTTTCTAAACTCATCTACTCAATTACATTTAATTACAGGTGGAATTAAAATCTATTTTCTTTACACAATAACAATGCTTCCGTTTGTTTTTTGAACAAGTAAATCTTTATTTAATTATGTAAAAAATATATAATTAAATGAAGGTTTTAACGTTATATATTTACATCAACATATCTGCAAATGAAGTACCCACATTATTCTTCCGTTTCATATGTTTCTCTAAATAGATTTTTGTTGTTTGAATATTTTCATGTCCCAAGGTCTGCATTAAATGATATAGATCCGCATTTCCTTGTTCAACTGCCATAATTGCAAAAGCATGACGGAATGTATGCGCCGTTACAGGATTTTCACGATACTTTAGAAACTCTAAATTTGTCTTTTTTATCATATCTGTTACCTGATTCGATAAGGTTTTTGAATTATAAAAATTACCCCTTTGATTTACTAATAAAGGACTTTCATCTCCTCGATCCAATACAGTTTGGAACCCTCTTCTCCTTCTCATTTCACAAATACATTGATACAAATGTTCCGAAATGAAAAGTTCACGCACTTTATCTCCTTTACCCGTTACTTTTAACCAGTACTTTCCGTCATAGTGTAAATCTTTGACTCTTGTTGTACACAATTCTTGAATTCTTGCACCAGTACTCGTTAGAGCTAGTAAGATTGTATAGTTTACTAAATGCCCTTTTTCTTTATAAAAACCCAAAATTTTCATCACTTCATCATAAGATAGATCCCGATTTGGCCGATCCTGTTCATTTACATTTGCACGCTGCAGTTCTTCATGAAGAGGCTTTTCAATATAAGAAAATACATGGAGATGTTTTAGAAAAGAACGAATGAGCACTGTTTTCTTCGCAAGAGTTGCGACCGCGTACGTATCCCCATTCCTACCGTTATCTACCTGCTTCAACCAAGAATTGTATTTACGAATATGCCAAGGCTGTAATGTTTTTAATAAAGATTCGTTTTGTTGTACCTCTTCCCCATTCAATTCAAATTCTTCTGCATGCTGCACCATGCACTGACAAAATGATAAGATTTCGGACACGTAACTCTTTTTCGTATCCTCTTTTCTATTCTTCTTTTCATCCATATCTTTTTGTAAATGTACAAAATGATAAATGACTTCTATATCACTTAAATACGTATACTTACTCTTCCCCTCTTTTTCTGCAACCTCCATCTTCTCTTCCACCTTATCTACATAACCATTGTTATGCAGATAAGGAATGATACCACTTATATTCTCTACATATGTATCCATATACTTACTCTTATCGTTTATAATAGGTATATTTTCTTTTATATTGTTATTACCCATAATTCGAATTCACCTCTCCTATTGAAGACTATGAATATAATTCTCTTTATTACATATACATATTATTTTATTTTACTTTTATCCATTATACAAATGATAATTCATTTTCTTTCTATAAGAATCCTACATTCTTCTCTATTATCCTATACGTATATTTTTTTATAATTTATTAGTAAATAGATATCTTTTAATAGATAATATCTTATATTTTAAATCCATTTTACAATGAAGATAAATTTAAAAACACATTAAAGGATAAAACAAATCAAAAATACTTTTAAACTACAAAAATTCATAAGAACTTTAATAAATTCTATTTCTCATTTTAAATATATCTCATATTCTGATATGATATATACATATCTAAAATACTAGTAAACAATAGTTATGGAGGTGTCCTTGCATGACACAGGATTTATTGTTCATTACAAAACCTACTGTAACAACAAAAGAGGCAGCCGACTTATTAGGAGTAACAGTACAAACAATTTTAAAGAAAGAAAAAGATGGATTAATAGAATGTGTATATAAAGATAACTGGAAGCAATTCGGTAGTAAGATTTTCTACTTAGAGGATATTGAACGTTTAAAAAATAGCGAAGAGATTGAGGGTTATAGTACAAAAGAAGCAGCTGAGATTCTTAATGTAGCACCATCTACTATCTTTACATATATCAAATCTGGAAAACTACCTGCTTCAAAGATTGAAAAGCGTGGAAAAGAAGTATATATCATTGATAAAGATGACCTTGAAACTTTTCAACTTACTTATGAAAAAACTACCTCAAAAGAGCGAAAAACATTCATTGCTAAGATTCAAGACGAAGATATATATTTATATCAATTATTAACAAATCAACATACTGGAAAAATAGCGAGAGTAATAGAGATCAATGGAGCAGACGGCAAAATTCTTACAGAAGACGAAGAAATTTTCCCTCTATCCACGTATAAAGAACATGATTACTCCTTAGAACCTTTCCGTAAACAAGCTGTGATTACAAAACGAGGGTATTTATCTTTTTCATTTAAAAAACCTCAGCTATTTAATTCCATTACTTATAATCTAATAAATTTATTTTATAAAGAGCTAGGTGTCATAAATATGCGATTGAGTATTTCATCAGATACTATTAAATTAGAAATTAAACCTTTCGTATTACAAGTTGATCCATTGCAGTTTCAAGAGGAGATTAAACACTTACATTCTCATATGAAATCTGGCACGATACTTCCACATGTAGAAGGTATTTACTTTAAAAGTAATGTAGAGGCATTAACATTTCATGCAGATCATGAATTCAAGCAAAAAGTAGTGAAAATGGCAGTGGATGCAGGTATGGGGCAAGAAGAATTTTTATTACAAGCTGTAAAATCTTATATTAAAAATTTGGAACAATAGTTGATTTTTATCAATAAGAAAAAGCGTAGAAAGATTTAATTTCTACGCTTTTTCAATTATACAATTTAATTATTCAATTCTGGGAGAGTAACACATGCCTATCAGGCTAAAATTAGCTAAGTTCAAACTCATCCAAACTTTTTGTTCTTGTACAAGGGCATAAAACTCCAAACTATTCCGAGAAAAATCTCTATTCAGGTAAATTTCATATCTTTAATTGAGCAAACATTTTTCGAAAACTACAACAGCTGTTTACGAGAATACAACCTCAACATAAAAAAGACCACCCCTTTCAATAAAGGAAGTGGTCTTCCTAAATTATCTATTTTTTTAAAATAAACCTATAATAACTCTGATATCTCTTTACTCAGCCATCCGTTTATAGCAATAAAATCCATTAATACATGTAATTCTGTCCCTATTAAAGCAGAAATAAAAATGATTTTTAATGAAGTACTCTATTTATAAGTAAACAATATTATTAATCTAGGTATTATAAAATTAGTACCTCACTTAAGAAGTTTTAAAAGACAAGCTTGTTAATGATGCCCAACACTTAAGTCGTCATTTAATACGAGGGATAACAAGCTACAAATGGTAATGTAATAGTAATTGAGCCATCAGAATTAATCACTATACTAGGACTAGATCCACACTCTTCTCCACCACTTACAATTGATTCTACCCTGCCACTAGGAGTAAACGTAACTATAAGACACACATCGATACAAATATCATTTAAAGTATATGCCATTACTTATCCCCTCTCTAAAGGAGGAACTATTATTATGGGATATGATTGTAGTAAGCGGTGGTACTTTTGAATTTGATCGAACCATTGTAAATCATAAAAACTATAAAATTTCAAATGCAAATACATAAAGCAACACAAAATAGCCCCTTCTCACCAGCAGCGGCTATTTTATATGAAAATACTTCATTAGTTTATATATCCTAAAACACTTACAATCTTACTCGCTTTTAAATTATGAATATGATAATAAATTTCTAAACCTTTTCGCTCAGCTCGTAACACTTTACCCTTCATTTTTGATAAATGTTGTGAAACTGTCGATTGTGGTATATTCAGTAATTCTGTTAATTGTGTTACATTACACGTTTTTCTCGTACTTAATTCATTTACAATTTGTAAGCGGATTGGATGCGCCATAATTTTTAAAATATCTACATCTTCTTCTGAAACTAAACTTTTTCTCATTTCACTCGTATATGTTGTCATAGGACATTCCCCTTTTATATGAATTCCTTTTATTTTGATTTATTTCCAAAATATTTAAAACTCCGATGTGAAACCTTTATATAAAAATAATAGAATTTTAAATTATTAAAAACAGAACGAAATACAATTCACTTTATTTATTCTTTTATTACATATAAATAATAAAATATTAATATGTGCTCTATGTGAAGTTAGCATAAATTTATAATGAAGATTTTTCAAATAATTCACATGTAACTACCGATTTTTCTGCTTTTTGTTTCCCTTCTATCTTTGTTGCTTTCTTTTCTTGAGCTTTTCATTGGTTTATCCAGGTGCAGGAGTGTTGGTCATATAAAGATCGATACTACTAAGTCGTTTACTACGAGGAGAATATTTCATTCCTTTCTATTCTCTCGTACAACTTGATCCTGTAATCGTTTTTTTGTTGTTCTTTGGTTAATCGATGAACACTCACACGAGTTGAGACTTTATTGGTCATCAAAGTTGGTCCGCATCAGGATCTAACAAATGAGTCCAAGTAATAAATGCTGTCAACATAACAAAAAGAGTCCTGATTGATACGGACTCTTTTTGGAGTTTTTAAAAAAGTAAACTTTTAAACACATAATTACATTTCTATTATTTATTTCACCACTTGAACAGATGCTGGTTTCCACCCCTGATTCTCTACCCAATCAATATCAACCTTATATTTTTTATTACTTTGCTTATCTCGTACATTACCGTAGGCTTTATTATCACCATTATTCCCAATAAAATCGAAAATCAATTGGCTCTCTGGAACATCAACAGCATAAGAAATTGCTTTTTTCATCTCACTCCAATCTACTGTTCCTTCTTTAAATTTCATTTCAGGTTTTGCTCCTTGCACTGTACCAATTGGCTTCCAAGAAGGATTAGTTTGAGAACCCTTTTCTTGAGATGCCGTTTTTTCTCCCTCTTTATTTTCATTTTCGTTCATTTTTACCGATTTTTCTGCTTTTTGTTTCTCTTCTAACAGTGCTGCTTCTTTCTCCTCACGTTTCTTCTCTTCTAACAGTACTGCTTCTTTCTCCTCACGTTCCTTCTCTTCTAACTGCGTTGCTTCTTTCTCCTCACGTTCCTTCTCTTCTAACTGCACTGCTTCTTTCTCTTTACGTTTCTTCTCTTCTAACTGCGCTGCTTCTTTCTCTTTACGTTTCTTCTCTTCTATCTTTGTTGCTTTCTTTTCTTGAGCAATTGCTTTCTTTGATGTATCAGAAGGGGCAAATAACTGGTATGTCACTATACCAACTGTCACTAATACAAAAGTAAATGCAATATTAAAAACCACCTTTTTACGACGATTTTGTTGTTTTTCTTGAAACCTGCTTACTTGTCCCATTTTTTAAACCCCCGAGTTTATTTTCTCTTCAAATCTTTATGCATTATTCTTATAATTCTTAATATTTTTATTAAACGATGGAAATAAATCACAATTCCCATACAAGATTTCATATCATAATAAAATTTGTGTTGTTTCAAGCATCTGACATATGTTATTCAAAAATATTTTAATACATTAAAAATTGATAAACTCCTGTTCGTAAGAAACCTTCAATTTTATTCAAAGATGATTCCAATTACGTCCACATTAGATCTCCTGTAGAAATCTTTTTAACAATTAAGCCCCTTCTTCCCTTATTTATAATTTTTAAATTAAACTGCCCTCTATGGTACAATAAAGATGTGTTGTTTTCTACTGGGGTATGTCGTAAAATCAGAAGGGATTTTATCTCTTTTACCTTTTTTTCAGAGTAACTTTCACCACTAGGAAACTCTATTATTCCTAATGTAATCTTTAATTCGCTTTCATCAAAAGTCCAATCCTTATTAAGTTCCCTTATCTTTTGTATAAAGCTTCTTTTGGTTTTTCCTATATAGATTAATGTTTCATTTTTAGCATATACTCTAGAGATTGCAAATATTCCCTTCTTAAAAGCTTCTTCTCTACTATAAAAATCATTTAAACTATACAATCCATACCATTTAATATGTACTTTTTCTATTAATCTCACCTCACTTTCAGATAATATTATAATTTCTGAATGTTCAAATTATTATGGATACATAGCCTTGATTACTTGAATTATAAATAGTGCTTTTCAATAATACATTTTATTATTACTAATTTCAATAATGAATATGTATATCTCATCATGAATTTCCTATCATTTGTTTCGTCAAGTAAGGCTCATAATTCTCTTCGATAATTATATCGTTCTGTGGTGGGAGAATCCTTGTACAGGGGAAATGGCGCGTCAGCCGGATGAGTTGATTTTTCGTTTTCTAAATACCTTTTCTTAAAATGATATGCGGTGTTTTCACGTAGGACGTCATTTGCATAGAATAGCGTACTTTTTTGGGGAAATTCGAAAATAATACCTTTCCAGGAGTCGGACGCTTGTTTATAAGCGCCACTCCCCCTCTTTGATACATTTCATTAGTTAGATTGATAAGCTTTTCAAAAGCTATACCACGGTTTCCTTGTCCCATTGTTATTCCTCACTTTCTACTTTAATTGAATATGCAATATTTCATATTTTTTTATTATAATATTCCTTTATTAATCATCACTTTCTATCAAACCATTAATATTCATTGATAAATCAACATTTGTAATTTAATTCCTGATGTTTAATCCTGCTGAAAAACACTTAATTTATATATCAAAATAATTGTATTGGAATTTCTTGTTCTACACATCTATACGTATTTTATGTATTATATAGCAGAAGAGTAAGGTAAGAGTTACTCTTTGCCATTTTAGGAAAGGTCCTGTTGGAGACAACGGGGCCTTTTTTCGTAGTTGCGATAGGTAAGACTTTGAAGTTATCGCCATCTTTTCCCCCGCTTAGCACTGTACGTGCGACTTTCACCGCATACAGCGCCCCATCTTATCCTTTTATACTAAAGCAACTAGATTACAAACAATGTTGTACTCACCAACGTATTAATTCCCTTTTCTTATGAAAAGTCACATCATCTTACTCGATCCTGTGAGTTACATCCAGTTGATTTAGTTTTCAAAGAACAAGACTAGGGACTATCCCTCCACATTCATTACACGCTTCGTCGGTACTGTGTCCCCACCTTCACAAGAATAAAGCAATTTCGGTTCGTTAGAACCTTATATGCATCTGTCCGCTAGTAGGCGTTGTTGACAGCTTCTTGCTTACCACGTTCCGATTGACTTAGCTATACATATATCCTTAGGTGCTTGCTGTAAGCCTGTTATCTTTACATCCTCATCGTTGGATGCTCCGAATTTCATATTATTTACTCTTACTTTTCGGTAGATAACGTCGTCATTAACGACATACACATTTCTAATGTATTAATAGTTTAGACCCGTACATTCGCAAGTTCGCCAGTCCGTTAGGACATTCTCACCATAGATAGTTTGTAGCATCCCGACCTATCCATTACCATATGATTTCTCACTTAGGTTCTGTTCAGCCGACTTCACCTAGCTTCATACAATTTGTGACTACTATCACGCCTTGCATGTAGGAGTATTAGATAAGTAGTTTCAGCTCAACTTGACGGCTTTCATTCCTACTTTCAGTCAATCAGTTGTTGTTATCAAATTGATAACCCTCCTATTTCGTGTTTACACACTTATAAGGAAACGTGTCGCGCAAATAACTATTTTGTTATAAAGTTACTGTTTCTTTATTTAACTCTTATCCCATTTTCAATAACAAACTACGGAAATGAGTGAAGTCTCCTCTATTGTCGTATCCAGCGAAATAGGTATAGACTCTTAATTTCCCAAGATTATGAGAATAATATTTTTGATACTGTTTAGCTTCATCTAGTTTTTTTTCTCTTTTACATATCTTTTTGTATACTACAAAATAACTAAAAACAAATACAAATAGTAACAAGAGTGTCAGTAGTATCGTAGGAATCGCATAACTAGCGATTAGATTGAAAATAATGTTCATTTTACACCTCTGTTTTTATGAATATAATTTTGTACATATGCATTTTATATAGTGATTATTAATACAACAATCGAGCTTTGGATCTTCAAAGGCTCGCAAAAGATGTAGGATTTATTCATTAGGGAAGTAATTTTAAACAA
This sequence comes from Bacillus sp. MMSF_3353, assembly GCF_030733445.1. Taxonomy (NCBI): domain Bacteria; kingdom Bacillati; phylum Bacillota; class Bacilli; order Caryophanales; family Bacillaceae; genus Bacillus; species Bacillus sp. MMSF_3353. The sequence goes on along the minus strand of NZ_JASHJA010000044.1, from coordinate 10,976 downwards.
GGCTGAATAAGATAAAATCGTCATGCCGTTCAAAAATACGAGCTGAATTTACATAAATAACTGTCAAAAGATAAAATTTTTGTTTTGGGGGTTCCTGAAAATATTAGCTTGATGGGCATAGGGTACAGCCCAGTAATTGATAAATCGCCTTTCTTGTTTTTCTCTCTATTTTTTTGTTGCTTACATTAGAAATGCTAAACTGTATAATGACTCATATTAAACTTATAAATGGACTTGTTAGTAACTTTTCATACTAATTATTCCTTTCTTCATGCTGTAATACTTAATAGACAACCTAAACAATAAAGTTGTTCCACATTTACAAAAAAAATAATTAAATATAAGATGAAATAGGCTACATAAGGGAGGGTTATATGCTACATACAAAAAGATGGAGATTTTTTGCGGTTCTTTCTATTGTAGGTTTGATTTTACTAATTTTATTAAAAATCAACTTCATTTCAATTACTATCGCAACTTCTTCAGCTGAAAGAGGAAAGATTTTTGATCAAAATGGTGTAATACTAGCTACAAATAAGAAAGTTAAGTCTCTATATTGCACTTCTAATGATGAAAAGCTATCGAAACAAGACACAACAAACACATTAGCTTTTTTTAATCAATTTTCAAGCAAGTTTCAACATGATATTTCTACAAAGAACATAAAATCTCAATTACAACAATCTTGTAAAAAGCAGACTATGAATGATATACCGTTATACTCTGATATAACTGAGAACGAACTTGCATTCATAAACAAAAACAAACCCAATAATGTAATAATTAAAGATGAATGGATTCGATATTATCCTAAACACGAAATTGGTTCGCAGGTAATTGGGTATGTAGAAAATGACCTTCATTCAAAGCATATGCTTGTTGGAAAAAGTGGGATTGAGCTGCAATATGAAAATGATTTAAAAGGAAAACCAGGAAAAACTCTTATTTTTAAGATTGGTAATAAAAAGTTCTTCTGGAACATTCAAAACGTACAAAAAGGAAAAGATGTCCGGCTAGCCTTAGACTCTAAATTGCAGCAAAAAACAGAGGAAGCATTAAGATCTCAAATTAAGAAAATACCTGATGCTAAAGCTGGTTATGCTGTAGTGAGCGATGTAAAAACTGGCGCAATTTTAACTATGGCCAACTCGGCAGTATTTAATCCAAATACACATGTATCATCTAAAAATGAAAACTTTAAATCACTTTCGCAAAATAAAACAATTCAAAAATTAAAGTATGGTGAATCTTATGTAAATATGTCCTCTACTATAAAGCCGCTTACTATTTTAATTGGATTAAACGAAAAGCTTTTTCAACCTGAAGATACTTATTTAGATAAGGGTGCCTTTCAGTATGATAATCAAAATAACATTTCGAATGCACCTGGAACGCCAACAGGTGAGATTACACCAAGGCAGGCTATCATTAATTCATCTAACACATTTATGACAGCAAAAGTAGCTCTGCCCTTATTCAACCAAAATAATGGGAATATAGAAAAAGTGGCACATATATGGACAGATTATTTAATGCAATTCGGCCTACGTTCTAAAACCGGGATTGATTTACCCTTTGAAGAATACGGACAATATGAATTCCATCCATCTAATACGTTTGAAAAGGGAATCTCCGCTTTATTAAATGCCTCTTGGGGAGAAAATGAAGTGCATACCCCCCTTCAACTCGCTCAATATGCAGCAACTTTGGCAAGTAAAGGTGATAAATATAAACCTCAAATTGTAAGTGCTATTATTGGTCAAGATGGTAAGGACACAAAAAAGTTTAAACCCCTTTTAGAAAGTTCAAATCGTTATCCTATGGAATTTTGGAGTGTCGTGCAAGGTGGAATGGGTCAGAATATAGAGGAGATTAAAAATTTACCCTTTCATGTCGCAGGTAAAACGGGTAGTACAGGTTCTCCTAATGAGCAAGAAAGAATGATAAATCATTCTCTTTTCATTTCATATGCTCCTACCGAAAATCCACAAATCGCCATTTCTGTCGTTATTCCTGGTAGTAATTCAGAAAAAAACATCGCTGCTCTCGTTACAGCAAAAGTTTTAGAGTTCTGGCATACACTTCAATAAGAAAATAAAAACAAAAAGGAAGGTTCATTAAAGTGAACCTTCCTCTTTTACCATATAGAATCTATATTTATTATTTTCCACATACCTTCATGATCCTTTTCGAACACAAATGAATATTTAATATCCGTTAAAACATACTCTTTTTGTACATACCCAGTATTACCGTTAAATGTCGATATTTTTATATATTCATCATTCTGCACTTTTTCTGGAATCCAAGCTTTTACAATTTCATTAGATACTTCATATAAAATTTGTGATTCTCGTTTTGGTTCAGCTAAAATTTTCGTTTTATTTCCAGTAACAGTTACATATATATAATGGTCTCGCTTTGATTGGTTACTTTCTGTCATTCCACTTGGTACTTTATATACTTTCTTTGTATCATTTGCAAACTCTCCCCCCATTGTAAGAGCGACTTGCAACTCATGAAAAATATCTTCATCAAACTTCAATTCATCCTTCTTATAACTCTTCCCTTTAAATAGAACTTCCTCATTTAATGCTCTATACAAATCATTTTCATTTTTTGAATTTGTACTTTGATATAAATCATTCATAAATTGTTTCAATGATGCATCTTGAGCAGATTCATCTTTTGTTTTCGGCTCAATTTGAGTACTACTTTGTACCGGTGATTTATTATCATCAACCCAAGGTTGTTGAACAATGAAAAATAACATTGTACAAACTAAAACAACTACAACAGGCAATGCTTTTTTTCGAAATGGTCTCTTATATGTTACAGAATCTACTTCACTATTTTGATATACCGATTGTTTTATTTTATCAATATATTCTTCTTCATCTTTCCGATGCTCCATTGGTCCTTTTTTCAATTTACTATACCAGTCAGGATTTTTTTTACTGTTCATCACTTCTACCCTCCTCTATTAGTTTTGAAACTTTACTTCTCGCTCTACTTAATCTAGATTTGACTGTTCCAATTGACACACCTAATGTTTCAGCCATTTCTTCATAAGATAATTCATATTTTGCGTCTAATATTAGTATTTCACGGTGTTTTTTAGGTAGTTTTAATACAACATCCCACACTTCATTTAGTTCCTCTTGTTTAAAAAACTGTTGTTCTGCCGAAGAAGACTGCTTGTCGTCACTAAAAAATCCCACTAAAGATATCCTTTTAAAATAAGCGGATTTTAAATAGTTTATTGCTGTATTTCTTGTGATTTTTAATATCCACGTTTTAATAGATGAATCCTTTCGAAACGAATGCCAATGTTTAAAAACCTTTATAAAGACATCTTGTGTGATATCATCTGATAAGTGTGGATCTTTTGTAATAATAAATGAATAATTCCATACATCTTGCCAATAGTCTTTAATAACATAGTCGAGCTCGTCATGATTACATTTTCCAATAAACTTCTGTTCCATTTCCACACCTCAAACTTATTTGAATAAACATAAAACTGCCCTCACTTTTAATACGGTTTCAATATATAGACATGATACAAGTTTCATTTGTTCCATAGCGCTTTTTTCTATATAGCTACGCTTTCTGTATTTGAATATATTGTCGTTCTTCTGTCTCTTTCTTTATTTTCTCTTGACGTTACGTAGCTCTTCTTGCTCCCTTTGTATTTTGGTTCTGGTGCAAAAACAAAGTAAAAGAGAATAAAACATATATATTCCTAACGGAATCGTATTTTATGTTACAAGTCCATCTACTATATTATTCAAGTACTTTTGTTGTCTAAGTTGCTTACTATCAGGTATGCCTTTTTCTTTTTTCAACTACTCAATTGCTATAGAATAAGCCGGATTCTTATCGACTGTTATTACACGTGGCTTTGAAACATGAAAAGGCCGCAGCGCTTTCCTAAAAAAGCGCTTTGCAGCCTTTTGATCTCTTGTTTTGTTTAGACAAAAATCGATTGTGTTTCCTTTCGAATCAACAGTACGTTACAGGTACACCCATTGCCCTTTAACTTTATTGAACTACCCCCACTTTCACTTCATTTAGAAGTGAGGGATTCCTAAGTAAAGAGTTCTATCAAACTCTAATTGATTAAGCTAACCCCGCAGTCCTTGCGGTTAGAAGCCTTATTGCTTCATTCTTTAGATTGATACTTGCGTTAATATCCCTATCATGGTTTGTACGACAAGAAGGACAGTCCCATTCACGTAGGTTTAGATTTTTAACGTCTTTATTTTGATATCCACAACAAGAACATAATTGGCTGGAAGCAAATGTTTTCGATACGACAATGACTTGTTTGCCATACCATTTTGCTTTGTATTCTAACATTGATCGAAATTGCGACCAAGATACCTCACTAATTGCTTTTGCTAACTTATGATTTTTTAGCATATTCGATACTTGCAAATCCTCTATACCGATAACATCGTGGTTTTTGATGATTTCAGTTGAAATTTTGTCCAAGTAATCTTTTCTAGCATTTGATATGTATTCATGAATTCTAGCTACCTTTACTCGTTGTTTATTCCAGCGAGAAGATCCTTTAGAACACGCTGTGCTTTCGCCAACTTATCTTCTAATGATCGGAAAAACTTCGGATTTTCATAGTGTGTTCCATAATTATTTCAGTTTTGGGTCTACCCAAATGCGTACCTTTTGAATCGTATTGATAATCCTAAAGAAATGAATAATTCTTATCATAAAGGGGAGTTAATCTTAATTTGTTTTTGCAAAAGTTTTGAAAACATATTTAAGCGCTATATAATAAGAAAATTCCGGATTCAAACTTTCTATTTTTGGTACGTTTAATTTATAGAAAACAGATAACAACATAATTTTCTCAATAAGTAATATTCTTATTTCAATACAAAATTCTTACAATTGATGCTATACCTGTATTAAGGGGAGCGTTTTAGTTAATTAGGGAGAAAAATTGTAAAAATGATATGGGAGGAACAAAAATGTCATTGAAAAAGAAATTAGGTGTTGGAGTGGTTTCAGCCGCTCTTGGTATGTCTTTAATTGGTGGGGGAACATATGCATATTTTAGCGATCAAGTTGTAACAAATAATACATTTGCTGCAGGTACATTGGATTTAGCTATGCAACCAACTACTTCACTTAACTTAGAAAATTTAAAACCTGGGGACAAAATATTAAAGAAATTCAATTTAAAAAATAGTGGTACATTAGATATTAAAGATTTAATGATGAAAATAGACTATACTGTAAACGACTTAAAACAAAATAATACTACAGAAGATTTCGGTAAACATATTAAAGTACAATTTCTTTGGGATTGGGATCCTGCAAAAAGCCCTGCATACGAGACAACCCTTGCAGAACTAAAATCACAAAGTTCAGAGATTGTCTCCAAAAAAGTATTTCATTCTAAGTGGACTGAAACAGGGGGGTTAAAACCTGGGAAAATGGATTGGTTTTGGATAAAGTTTATATTTGAGGACAACGGAACAGATCAAAACGTTTTCCAAGGGGATAGTATTGCGCTAAAAATGGAGTTCCAAGCCAATCAAACAGAGGGAAAAGAAAGATAATATTACAAAAATATTATTGTGAAAATGTAAAACTGAGCATGTAATTTTTTATAATTTGTAAAATTGACCATCAAATACCCATATAAAAAACCAGTGATATCAGTACATTTGTATAATATCACTGGTTTTTTTGAGTTTAACATTTTGTATGTTTTGTAAAACTCATTTTTCTTTTTAATCTTGAAATATGTTCCAAAAGGTGTACCTTTTGGTGTGTATACTATTTGATATTTTTATATTATTTAACATTGAATGTTTTTTTGGGGGGCGGATTGGTAAAAGTTTTATATTGTAGATAGTATTATTTGTATCTAGATAAATAAAAAACCGAATATTCTGTGTTTTATTTATCAAATTAATAAACAATACAAATATTCTAAAAATACGGTAATATATTCTTGTATTTGTAAAATATTTCTAGGGGGTAATCGAATGATAAGTAAAAAATTTGTAACTGGTACTATTGTATCGACATTATTGGTTCTTTCTGCTTCGCCATCTTTAGCGGCTGTTAATGAAAAACAAGTACAAAAAACAAATTCTGTTCAAGAGGTCCAAAACGAAAAAAGTGCAGAAATTAAGTTTAACAATGAACAAGAGATGTACGATATTGCACAAAAAGCAGAGAAATATTTTGTGAAGAATGTAGATGGTACACTTGCACTTAATGCAACTGCGGAACAACTCGGAACTACTGAGGAAAATTTAAATCAGTATAGAAAAGGTTTAGAAGCTATTAATATAGCAGTTGCATCTGGTAACGTGAAGGTCAATGTTAATGCAAATACGAATTTATTGTCATTAGAAACGGTTGCTCCTTCAAATCATTCAACTCTTCCTAGTTGGACATGGGATAGTGATTTTTATGGTTGGAACTTTTATTTAAGTAACTCTGAATCGAAGACATTTGTATACAACTGTAATAAATGGGCAGCAGGTGCAGCGGGTGTCGCTGTTATCACTGGTTATGTAGCAGCCATGGGTGTACCTCAAGCTGCGGCAGCTGCTTTAGCGGCGGGATTAATTTCAGCAGGTCTTTGGTGGGTAGGAAACGAAGTGGATTATAGAATGACTAGTAAAGGGACAAAAATATATTTGAGTAACTGGAATCCAGTAAATATTGTTCAAATTTCAGGTAGATAAAATAATTTCTTAAAAGAAAACAATGTATATTCATTGTTTTCTTTTATTTAGGAGGTTACTACATTTATGATTGTATTTTTTTTAATATTATCCTTGTGTGGATATGTAATTTTAAAATACTCTAATATGTCTCTACCATCTTACGTTACGTATTTTTCAAGCGCATTTATCGTTATATGTGTATCTATATTAATCCTAAAATTAGATATTAAGCCACAAATAAAATATACGATGTTTGGTTTTTCTCTCTTTGTTCTTTTGCACAATTTTGTTATAGGAGCAAAAATGTTATTCAAATGAATAGTTTTATATAACAAAGGCACTCATTAGTTCGAGTGCCTTTGTTATATAAAATATATATTATTTTTTAAATACACTCGGTTCTTCAACCCTAAAGGAAATTACTTCTCCGCAATCAAGACAAAATGTAGTCAGTAGTTTAGAACGTTTCCCACCTTTGAAGATTGTACTAATTATATTTTCATAAATATAAGCATGGTAACCGTATCCTACTTTCCCCTCTTTAAGATTAGTAGATCCACATTTATCACATTTTGGATTTTGCATGTTGCTAACCTCCTTTTCTATAATGTTATCATGATTTTTATAAGGGGTTCATTTTTAAAGAAATATTGTATTGAGAAATAATTTAAGATACCTCTATCCCGATAATATGCAGCGAAGAACGTGCTAACTTCGTTGATTTGTTCTAAGAGGTTAATGTTTGTTTTTTGTTATAATTATGTTTTCGACATAATACAACATATCCCTGTTCCTTTTTGTTTTTTAACTCATAAATTGACCGTGAGTTAATTATTAACCCATAAGTTGGCCATGGTACCCCTATAATTTGTAAAACACGCCGTTGAATATCCAAATAAAAGCCCAGTAATATCATGCATACGTACCGATATTACTGGGCTGTATGAGTTTAACATTTTGTATGTTTTGTAAAACTCATTTCCTTTGTAATCTTTAAATATGTTAGAGCATTCCTCAAATCATTCTGTAAGTATCAGAATAGCATCCCGTTTCCTTAATTGTTTCCATAACCTACTAAAAAAAATTCAAACTACGAAATAGATTCTTTCCAGATTTTTAATCTGTATATGTAACAGAATATATATATGACGCCATTTCAATCAATTATTTCGTACATTTTAAATTCCAAATACCCCAAACAAAATCCACAATAATTGTATAAATTAATAATAATATTACATCCATTTGTAAAGGTAAAAATATTATTCTACATAACTTTTAATTATGTGGAAGAGTACACTTTAAGTTGTTATAGATAAAAATGTAAAATAAATGTAATATTATAAGAGGATATTATATTAAATCGGAGGATATTTTTTATGCAAAATGCTGAGATTGGTGTAAGAAGTTTAGATATACAATCAGGATTATATAGATTTAATGACGCTATAATAGATATAAAGCTAAGAAAAACAACATCTATTGGGAAAGCAGCTAGCTTGGCTGCCCACCTAAGAGGTCTCCAAGTAATAGAAAACTATGATGGATTAATTGCTTTAGCTTCTAAATTAGGGATTTCTGCTATAGAATTAGAATCAATACTTTCTACTCTAGATGAAATTAGATATGTGAAGGTCATAGGATCAAAGCAAAATCCTGACAAAATTGAAGTTTTATTAAGTAATTTTCAAACTACATACGAAAGACTAGGGCAACAATGGGAATTATCTAACCCTGCGGAATTCGAACAAAAAATGGTTAGTATTATAAGTAAGTTATCAAGTGAAGCAATACATAAAAACCAATTTAATACAACGTATGATTTAGACTCGAACGAATCCTCTTTAATAATGGATTTAGGAACTCAAGGTGGTCTAATTGGTAGCTATGTTAATCCTTCTACAGGATATGAAATGTTTTATTCACCTATATATATGGAAGAAAATCCACAAGACGTCATTAGTTTAATTAGTAAGTTCCCTGATAAAGATGTAAAAAAGACTTTCGAACTTCTTAAATCCTTCCCTGGTTATCCAGTATTTAATTTAAATAATATTAATAATGATGTTTTATTAGAAATGATGACAAGTAATATTTATCATACCCCAGCTATAGATGCTTCTGGTGGGAGAGTAAACTTTATGTTTAGCCCTTTTACTGATAGTCAGGATAGACAAATGTTAAAACACGCTAGATTTGTTGTAGCAGCTGTTAGATATGGAGAAAAATTTTCAGCTTATGGTCATTTAAGGAATCCAGCTCAGTTCTTAGAAAGTTTGTTAACTAGAGGCTATATTGGAAAGAATCCACATTCAGATATCGAAGCTCAATATGGAGTATTAAGAGATTGTGGTCTTGGTAAAATTATTGAAGTAATGCCAGGGCGCTTTAGATTTTATTTATCTGAAAGTGAATATGCACACAATGTTGTTAAATTGGCTAAAAAAATATTATTTTCTCAATCTGATTTTGATCCAGAGATGGCTAGAGGTATTGTTGAAGAGGCATGGTCTGAAAGAGGAAATCTTTCTTCATATGAATTTACAGGGTACATTCCAAATCTCACTAATATAAATAATGTAAGAAAAGCTTTATCTGAAAAACAACCTTTGAATAAATCTCATTCCTCACAAAAGATAATAAATCTTACATTAAATACTTTGTTTAATGGTGGTGAACCTGATGTCTTCTAACGATAAAGATTTTGATTATAAAATAAGATTCCAAAGGATATTATGGAAAATGGGTTTTTGGACTAGATCTGAAATTCCAGTATTGGCCTATTCAACAAATACATATGTAGATAATTTAAAGAAACATGATTTAACGGATTTAGATGTATATGGAGAGCTGTTGAATACGGATTTTTCTATAAATAAATATATCGCTGACTGTAAATCTGGAAGACAGGTCAAGAGTACAGAGAGGGTTTTTTGGTTAAAAGGAATTATGGAGTTTACTAACGCAGATAAAGGATTTTTAATAAAAAAAAATGTAACTGATCATATTCGTCTTATTTTAGACTCAATGAATATTTATGCTATAGATAACAATAATCTCTTAGAACTAGAAAAATTATATAATACTTCTTCAATAAATGAACTTTTCTCTAAAGAATATTATATAGAGAGGGAAAAAATTATAGGGTCACTTTCTGAGGAGTACAAGAAAATATATCAGTATATAAGCCAAAGATATTGGTATAATTCAAATCATGTAAATTTAAACGTAATTCTTACGATGTTAAATAAAAATCAATTCCACAAATGTTTCGAACGAAATAATAAGAGCCATTTATTTCTTCTTCTTGAAAATATAATTCTTTTAACAAGAATTATATTTGAATGTTGCAACTATGTTCTACATAGAAATATTGCAGACATACCCCAAGCAGTGCTTGAATATATACATGGAGGAGTAACTGGATACAACCAAAAGAAAAATATCCTTAGGGAAATTAAAAGTATGGTAAATACTTATTTGCCGAACGAAACCATTAATGTTGAAGAAAATGATATTAAACCTTTGTATTATCAGCCATTATTAGAATTAATTTTAACAATAATTACAGAGCCATTATTAGCTAAAGATATAATTAGATATTTGGAAATCTTTCAGCATGAAGTAATTTTAGAAAAAAAATATGATTTTAATCAATATTTTGCTAATAGTTATTCAAATATCACTCTAAAATTAGCTAAAGATATAATTAGGTTTTATTCTTCCTTCACTAAGGTAAATTCAGATATATTTGAAAGTATCTTAAAAATATAAAAATCAACTTAACAATACATTCATTTTCACTTGCCCCATTTGGATACTTATCATGAAATATCTAAAGTTTTTTATAATATTACCTTCTGCGGTTTTAATGTACTGCGAAACACGGAAAGAACTATTCTTTTTTTGATAAATAGATGTTCAACAGTTTCTGCTTTAATTCAATCAGAAAAACAAAAAGAACTTGTAGGAATCTCTACAAGTTCTTTTTTAGATAATGTAAAAAAGTTAAAACAAACTATCTCATAATTCGAATCGGAGCAAACACTATAACCACGGGTTAATTTTATTATATACCAAATCTCACCATATGCACTTTTAATATTTGAAAATTATGTGAATTCAGAGAAAGGGAATAAACAAATATTTCAAACCCCTAAAAATCCTAATTTAACATTTTGCAAAATACATTTTAAATCAATATCTATACCATAATAAATTATAAAAAATATAAATATAGGTAAATAGAGAAGAATGGTGCAT
>NZ_JASHJA010000043.1:0-22766 GCF_030733445.1 Bacillus sp. MMSF_3353 | reverse complement strand
ATAATTAAAGGATATTTACTTTTGGAGGTATTACCCATTGAAGAAATTATTTTTTAATAAATGGACAATAGTTATTTCTATTTTTATTATTACCTGTACGATTTTCTACACAACTAAAGATAAAAATAATAACGAAAAAACTATCGTAGAAACAATTGATACAAAAAGTTTTAAAACTAAATTACAACCAAAAATTGATGAATTAACTACAAATTATAATGACATCATCGAAAAAGATTGGTTGCCTGCCTGGGAAGAGATTAACACGAACGGAGATTCAGTAGACAGAGATAAACTATTAGTCACAATGACTGCTATTTCCAAACAATATGAAAAAATCATGAACGAAATAGACACTGTGAAAATTAAAGAAAATATATCGGAAGTACAAATACAAGAACAACTAATTTATTTCACAACTGAATTTAAGACTGCTTCTAAATTTATGAAAAACGCAGCAAATTTAATTATAGACGGAGCAAATAACTCTACTCCATCCAATGAAACAATTGAAAATACTAAACATGCTTTAGGACTTGCGGACCAACATATTGTCCTCGCTTTATCTACGTTAAATGAAGTTGAAGTTAAATTAGGACTTGCAAAAAAATAAAACTGGTTACTATTTTAACATAAAAAAAGATTGCAATTCATATTTTGTCTGTCTATAATGTTTTTATTGATTTACAATCAATATTTTTATAAATTTTATAATTCGGATGAACCATTCAGGAGAAGGTCTATTGATCTACCGACGGGGCAAAAAGTTGCTGAATCAACTTTGAAACTCTCAGGTCTTGTTTACAAGTAGAACTGCATGGGGACGAATCTCTGGAGAGACTCCCTCTCGCTTTTATATAGCGCGGAGGAAAAAGAGCACCGAAGGAGCAAATCCGCTACTATAGCGGATAATCTCTCAGGTAAAAGGACAGAGACAAGCGAAAGAAAATGCCGATTTGTATCGGTTTATTTTTCTATCCCTTGTTTCTCCAGAGACCATTTCATTTACTTGAAGTGGTTTTTATTTTTTCATAAAAAGGAGAATACAGATGGAGACAGTAAGTACAGTATTAGAACAAATCAATCACTATGTGTGGGGATTACCAACGTTGTTGTTACTCGTTGGTACTGGTATCATTCTCACAGTGCGTTTAAAAGGATTACAGTTTAGTAAACTATTATACGCTCACAAACTAGCTTTTAAAAAATCAGAAGATACATCTTCCTCTGGAGATATTAGCCACTTCCAAGCACTTATGACAGCTATGGCGGCAACGATAGGTATGGGAAATATAGCCGGTGTTGCAACTGCAGTAACGATCGGTGGACCCGGTGCAATCTTTTGGATGTGGATTACTGCTTTGTTCGGTATGGCAACAAAGTATGCCGAAGCAATTCTTGCGGTGAAATACCGTGTTAGTAATGAAAATGGTGAATATTCAGGTGGACCAATGTACTATTTAGAACGTGGTTTAGGTAAGAAATGGCTTGCAGTTTTATTCGCTATATTCGGCACAACTGCTTCTTTCGGTATCGGTAATATGGTGCAATCTAACTCAGTTGCAGAGGCAATGCGAATTAATTTCTCTTTCCCTCCTGCTTTAACTGGTATATTTATGTCGTTTTTAATCGCCATTGTTATTTTAGGCGGTGTGAAAAAAATCGGGAAAGTGACAGGATATATCGTTCCTATTAAAGCTTTCTTTTATATCATTGCTGGGCTTATTATTATTTTCTATCACTACGATCAAATTCCAGAAGCATTCTCACTTATTTTTTCTGGCGCATTCAATGGGACTGCAGCTGCTGGTGGTTTTATTGGCGCAACAATTGCATCTGCAATTCAAATCGGAATGGCGCGCGGTGTATTTGCAAACGAAGCTGGTTTAGGGAGTGCCCCTATTGCTGCAGCTGCCGCAAAAACTGATTCACCTGCAAAGCAAGCTTTAGTTTCTATGACTGGTACTTTTCTAGATACGTTTATTGTATGTACCATTACAGGGCTAGTATTAATTACTACAGGTGCATGGAAATCAGGTAAAACTGGCGTTGAAGCGACAACACTTGCGTTCCAATCTGTATTTGGCACTGCTGGTAGTATGATTCTTGGTATCGCAATTATATTATTTGCCTACTCTACTATTTTAGGATGGTCGTATTACGGCGAGAAGTGCGTGGCTTATTTATTTGGAGAAGGTGCTGTTAAATATTATAAAGCGATCTTTATTGTCATGATTGCTATTGGGGCTAATTTAAAACTAGGTATCGTATGGACATTTGCTGATATTGCAAATGGACTTATGGCGATTCCAAACTTAATTGGCCTTATTGGGTTAAGTGGTATTGTTGTTGCTGAAACGAATCGCTTTTTACAAGCAGAGAAATTGAAAGAAAGTCATAAAAAACAGGCAAGTTAATATAAAAAAAGGAATGACTCATACATAATGAGCATTCCTTTTTTCGTTTTCTAACTCAGTAAATGTCATGAAAAATATATTTATATCGATCTTTCCCTTTTTTTATTCCACTAAAAGTTTTTCACATAAATGACATAAATCGTATGGTCTAACTATATAGTTGAAAAGGAATGTGACATTAAAGTGTCGCCGAAAAACTCATCCAAGAAAAGGGAGGAAAAATCTTTTGAAAAACAAAATCATTGTTTTCCTATCTGTGTTATCATTTATTATTGGTGGTTTCTTTTTTAACACAAATACTTCAAGTGCTGAAACATCATCTACTGATTACGTCCCTAACCAATTAATCGTTAAGTTCAAACAAAATGCCTCTTTAAGTAATGTTCAATCTTTTCACAAATCTGTCGGTGCTAACGTTTTATCTAAAGATGATACGTTAGGTTTTGAAGTCGTTCAATTTTCAAAAGGTACTGTCAAAGAAAAAATAAAAAGTTATAAAAATAATCCAGATGTGGAATATGCAGAACCGAATTATTACGTTCACGCCTTTTGGACTCCGAACGACCCATATTTTAAAAATCAATATGGATTGCAAAAAATTCAAGCTCCACAAGCTTGGGATAGTCAACGAAGTGATCCTGGTGTAAAAGTAGCTATTATTGATACAGGAGTTCAAGGTTCACACCCTGATTTAGCTTCGAAAGTAATTTACGGACATGATTATGTTGACAACGACAATACATCTGATGATGGTAATGGTCATGGTACGCATTGCGCTGGAATTACTGGAGCACTTACGAATAATAGTGTTGGAATTGCTGGTGTTGCCCCACAAACTTCAATTTATGCCGTCCGCGTATTAGATAATCAAGGAAGTGGTACTCTTGATGCTGTAGCGCAAGGGATTAGAGAAGCTGCTGATTCAGGTGCAAAAGTAATTAGCTTAAGCTTAGGCGCTCCAAATGGTGGGACTGCTTTACAACAAGCCGTTCAATATGCATGGAATAAAGGCTCTGTTATTGTTTCAGCTGCTGGAAATGCTGGAAATACAAAAGCTAATTATCCTGCTTATTACAACGAGGTGATTGCAGTTGCTTCTACAGATCAATCAGATAGAAAATCTTCATTTTCTACTTATGGTAACTGGGTAGATGTTGCAGCACCAGGTTCAAATATATATTCCACATATAAAGGAAGCACGTATCAATCATTAAGTGGTACATCTATGGCAACACCTCATGTTGCAGGAGTCGCTGCTCTTTTAGCGAATCAAGGATATAGCAATACACAAATCCGCCAAATTATTGAGTCAACGTCTGATAAAATTAGTGGTACAGGTACGTATTGGAAAAATGGTAGAGTCAATGCATATAAAGCTATACAATATGCTAAACAATTACAAGAAAATAAAGCCTCTTAAGAAATAATGTAAAACTTTAATCAGTGATCTGCCATTAGTGCGGGATAAAATAGAAGGAGAGACTTTTACAATTAAAGGCTCTCCTTCTTACAAACTATATTACTCCCCCTCCTTCTGCACCATATGTAAATACAGTACAAAATCCGTCATTGTCGACGAATGACCGAGTTGACGGATCATCGCTGTTATATTTCCTCTATGATATGTACCATGATTTACGACATGTTGTACTAACTCTAAAATTGAAGTTTCTAATTTCCCTGCATATGGATTCTCGATAACAAATACAGCATTCACGTCTTGTATTGTAATTAAAAAGTCTTTATATTGATTTGCCATGTTTTTAAACATTTTTTCTAATTCATGTAACGATTTAGTTTCGATTTGTTTTCGTAAATTTTCTCGGTCTTGTATTGCTTCATTCATACTTTTACCATGCAATATGTGTAACCACACTTGATCTGTAATATAAATATGCGCAAAAGTATCCTTAATTGATGGAAATACACTCTGTATCTTTTCGCTAAAGATTGTCTCATAGCTTGGTAACTCTTTTAATCGATTGAATAATCGCGTATTAGCCCAATCATGGTAATCAAACTGTTTTAACATGTACTCTTTCAATCTAAATCGCCTCCTTATTGTACGAAACGAATGTTTTGTTTCTCCATTTCCGATTCTCTATCAGCTTTTGCAATCCCTTTTTCTTCAACTACATGTTTATTTATAGTTTTATATTTTACATACGTATGAAATTCCGTTTGAAATGGAAACGGTGTAATCCGTATTGTTTCCTCGTCCACCCATTCAGCTTGAATAGGTTTCTCCACCTTACTATTAAACATTTCCGTTCCTTCAAAACCACCTTTAAACAAATCAATTTCATCTTCCTTTTCTACGCCAGGTTTATTCATACACACATATAAAGAAAGTTCATCGCAAAACTTTAATAATCTATAATGTTTATCGAACATCGCAAATTGTTCTTTCGTTAACGTTTTCAAAATTCTTTTTTGTCGTTTCAATTCATGTTTATAAAAAGACATCATTTCTTCGTCTTCGTCATTTAATGAAAATGATAAAAAATGTTTACTACAAAGTAATGCTCCGTATGGATTCGAATCTTCAATTTCATTCAAACCAATCGTATAAAAAACAAAACGCAATGAACTTGGACAATCCATAAATGTATATGGAATATTTTTAGCATCATTCAAAATTGGTACTTTATCAAGTTCTATCCATCCTCTATCATGCTCATATATTGCATCAATTGTCTCTTTTAAGTATGTTTCATCTTCAAAAAAATCTTCTTTTATATGCTTTGCAATCTCTCCAGCTAAAAAACCATGATCATGTTGACGAATTAATATACTTTCTTTCTCATTCTTTTCACGAAAAATCATTCATATACTCCCCCTCATCCTCATATTACAGCATTTTCTATACATCAATTCTTAATTAATCCCTAATTATTAGCAGGGATTCAGTCTCTTACAACGAAATTAACATAACTATATAGTATTCTTTCTAACCATATAAATAGCTTTCTCTATACTATCCATTATACTAAAACATTCATTCTAAAAAACTTTTTATGAGGTGAAAACATGAACAAAACAGAATTAGTTAAAAACGTGGCACAATCCGCTGATATTTCTCAAAAGGAAGCTTCTGCAGCGGTACAATCCGTATTTGACACAATTGCTACTGCATTACAATCTGGCGATAAAGTTCAATTAATCGGCTTTGGAACGTTTGAAGTGCGCGAAAGATCTGCTCGTACAGGACGTAATCCACAAACTGGCGAAGAAATTCAAATCGCTGCTGGTAAAGTTCCAGCATTTAAAGCTGGTAAAGAGTTAAAAGAAGCTGTGAAATAAATAAGAAACCAGCCATTTTATAGGCTGGTTTCTTATTTTCTATTTAAGCAGATTTTTTATATTCTCTGCATGATATACTTCACAAATATAAAATATGCATTTGCAATTACTTACAATTTGATATTTTCTAGTTGGATACACATTCGCCGTAACAGAGCATCCATCAAACAATTCAATAATATTCCCAGATGGCTGATATCCTTCGTATAATACGTTTCTTCTTACTTCCATCTTTTCTATAATTTTTTCAACTGGAATATTCCCACTCTCTAATTCACTCTTAATTGTATTTGGTAAAAACGAAGTGTCCGCAAAAATTAGATTCTCAGATAACACTTTTCCTTTATAACTAACATTGGATACACGGTAAAGAAATGTTCCGTTTTTATCAAAGAAATTCTTTGCTTCTTTCGGGATGTACTGTCTATCAAATACCTCTTGTTCGAGAATTTCAAACTGAACTGTATCATTCAAAAGCTTTTCTAAAGCATGAATAGATGATGTATCTCCAGAAAATAAAATATTTTTAATTGCTTGTACATTATAAGTGAATTCATTTGTTCTATTTTCCGCTACTAACATGAGGAACACCTCTTCTATAAGATTTTTTATTTAACTTATTTATAATTTAAAAGCGCTACTGCGTCTAACTGTGTAATTTCAGTTACTTCTTTACTAAATATTGCAATTGAAGCCATATAATCTGCACTTGGCCTTATATCCTCCATCATTGTATTTTCTACTAACTCTTGCCTATCCTTAAAAACTAACAAATTTGGAGGATCATTTGGAGCTGATACAGTAATACCTACTGGTGAAATCATTAGTCCTTCACCTGTCGCTTTTAGTACCGCTTCTTTTCGAGTCCAATATGTTAAAAAACCTTCTATTTTCTGTTCATTAGGTAATTTCATAACTTGTGCTATTTCAATGTCTGTTAATACGCCCTCTGCCATTTTCATAACATCTACATTTGGATTCATTTGTTCAACATCAACGCCTACAGGTGCAGACTTTGTAAATGCAACAACAACCCACTCACCCGAATGTGAAACAGATATTTGCGGCATTCCTTCTGGTAATTGTGGTCTACCATGTTGTAACTTACATACAGGGCACATTCGATTAATCGGTACTTGAACTGGCGACATAGAAAGGATCTTTCCAAGAACTAATCTACTAATTACACAACCTATTATAAATCGTGCACGATCTGCCGAATGATGATATGAATTTGCTTTCTCTCGTTCAACATCATTTAGTAAATTGTAATGCCATGATTGTAAATCTGAAATTCTTGCCCACCATATTTGACAACTATTCTCATTAAGAGTTGGTACAGAATCTACAACTTTACTCTCTATCATGTAAACTCTCTCCTTCTAAAAAACAATATCATTTTATTTCAAAAGAATATTATTATTCTATAACTTATTCGTTTACAACTTCTTTTTCTTTTTGTAATATAGGTAACGGCTTTTTCTTCTTCTTTGCCATTACCTCTTTATCAGAAATACGTAAAGAAAATAGTAATGCTACGAGTAAAAATATTGCTGATCCAATTAACGCAGCTTGATATGGTAAGAAATCTGACTGAGCATTATTTTGTACACTATTATTTCCAAAACCGGCTAGTATACTAGCTAAAACTGCAACTCCTATCGCTGAACCTAATCGATTTTGCACATTAAATATAGTCGTAGCTCTCCCCATAGAAGGTGGCGTGATATTATTAAATGCAGAAAATTGAACTGCTCCAACAGACTGACCTAAGAAAATACCGATACCAAACAATAATGCCCGAATTTGCCATGGGTTCGTATCGTGATTTACAAAACTTAATAAAACAAAGATAATCGCCGTACAAATTAATCCAATAGAAATTACCTTTCGAGCTCCTAGTTTCTTATATGACCATGGCACAATCTGTGACGATATCATTAACCCAATCGCCTCTGGGAATGTCGTAAGACCTGATTCCAATGCGGAAACCCCTATTACATTTTGATACATAAGTGGAAAAACAAATAACGTTCCTAGTAAACCAGCGGATGAAAACAATGAAATAAGACTCATTTTTCTAAAGACTGGTTCTTTTAATAAGCGTAAATCTAACATCGGTTGCTTTACTCTAAGTTCTACAATGATAAACAATGTAATGAATACAATCCCAGCTATTCCAGTACTTATAATCTCTGAAGCCCAGCCTTTTGACGGCCCTTGACTAAGTGCATAGATAAGCATCGCGAATCCTGGTGCTGAAAGAACAAAACCGAGAGAATCAAAGCGACCAGCTGATTTTTCAATATGCTCTTTTAAAAATAGTAGACCGAATAGTAATGCTACGATTCCGAACGGTAAATTAATATAAAATGCCCAGCGCCAAGACATTTGATCTACAAAAAAACCGCCAATAATTGGTCCTACTGCCGGTGCTACAGCAATTGGCAACACAATAAACCGTGAAATTTTCGGCCTTTCCTCTGGTGAAAATGTTCGGAATAACATCGCCATCCCAACTGGTGTTAAAAGCCCCCCGCCAGCACCTTGCATGATGCGAAAAAGATTCAATGAAGTAATATCATTCGCTATTCCACATAATGCAGACGCAGTTGTAAATACGAAAAGAGCGGTTAGAAATACTCTTTTCGTACCGAAGCGATCTCCTAACCAACCAGAAATCGGAAGAAAAACAGCTAAGCTAACTAAATACCCAACATTAACCGTCCCCATTGCAGATGGAGGCACTTGTAGTTCTTTACTTATCGTTTGGAGTGCTACATTCACAATCGTTGCATCCATCGCAGCCATAAACATCGCTGTTATATATACGATGCTTACAACTACTTTTGGATTTATTTTTGCCTTCATTATCGTTTTCCTACTAATATTTTTTCGCCCACTTGTTTACTTTTCGGATTCAAATCTTCCCAGTTATTTTCAACATATTTTAAACAATCATTCCTACTAGCCTCTTCATGCACGACATTCCAACCAATAGGTACATCAAGAAAAACAGGCCAGAGAGAATACTGGCCCTCCTCATTTTTTAGTACTTTATATGTGTAATTATCATTTTCAAACGGATTCGTCATACTGTACTTACCCCTTTCTTATCCTGCAAATATTTCGCTAATACTTGTCCAATCTCTGTAAGTGGTCCTGGTTGACATAAATCTTTATGTCTACAATCAATATGGTGTTGCACAATTTGCCCCTCTAAATAATTTAGCCACGTATTTGGAGAGATAGGATCGAACCAGTCTGGTATAACAGTAGATCTAAAGAATAAAATATCTCCGTTATAAACTTTCGGTACATATTTCCCTAACAATCCTACCGAATTTACATATGTTTCTTTCAAATTTAAAATCGTCTCTTCTTCAAGACTTGCTAATGCACTTCCATCTTTACGAAGTATTTCTACTGCACTTTCCATCGTAAGTGGTTTACCATCCATGTTATCTGGATCGTATCCACCTAAAGCAAGTAATGCGATTAACGCTTCTTCTTCAGTAGGTGCTTCCGTATTCGGTAAGAAGTGACCTGGATAAGAATCCAGCATAACGAGTAATTCTACTTCTTCCCCTTCATTTTGCAGTTGCGCCGCCATTGCATGCACAACATTTCCTCCGAGCGACCAACCGAGTAAACGATATGGTCCGTGAGGCTGTACTTCACGAACGTGTTTTAAATAATCCGCCGCCATCTCCTCTAAACTTTTTGGAAGTTCTTCATTTTTAGCAATACCACGTGCTTGGACACCGTAGATTGGATAATCTGTTCCTAAAGATTTCATAAGTCCTGCATAGCACCAACTTAATCCACCTGCTGGGTGTACACAAAATAGTGGTAATTGGTCTCCGCTTGCTCGTAATGGAAGCAACACATCAAGTGCACTTTGTCCATTTCCCACTTCAAGTCTTTCAGCAAGACCCGCAACAGTAGGTGCTGCAAATAAAGTTCCGATATTTAGTTCGACCCCAAGTGCTTCTTTAATACGACTCATAAGCTGCACTGCAAGAAGTGAATGGCCACCTAAATCAAAGAATCCGTCATCAATTCCAATTTGCGGCACACTTAAAATTTCTGTAAACAAGTCACATAACATTTCTTCTTGCGGTGTTCTTGGTCCACGACTAGAAGATGATGCGATAAATTCTGGAGCCGGCAATGCCTTTCTATCTAATTTACCGTTTGGAGTTAAAGGCAACTCATTTACTACTACAAAAGCGTATGGAACCATGTAATCTGGTAAACTACCTCCAGCATACTTACGCATTTCATTCGTATCAATCATTTCATTATTTGATGCGACGATATAAGAAACTAACCGTTTATCCCCTGGTTGATCTTCCCGTACAATAACGGCTACTTGCTCAACTTTAGGATGTTTCATTATTACCGCTTCTATTTCCCCTAATTCAATTCGGAATCCACGAATTTTTATTTGATGATCTGCACGTCCTATATAATCTAGCGTCCCATCTTGACGCCAACGTGCTAAGTCCCCAGTACGATACATTCTTGTACCTGGCTTACCAAATGGATCTGCAATAAAACGTTCTGCAGTTAAGCCTGCTCTTCCTAAATATCCACGAGCAAGCCCTGCACCTGCAACATACATTTCTCCAACTACTCCAGGTGGCACCGGTTGTAAATAGTTGTCTAACACATACACTTTAAGATCAGGTATACTACACCCAATTAAACTGTTTGCTCGTAAAGAGACGATTGTTTCATCTAATTCAATATAACTAACATGTACTGTCGTCTCCGTAATACCGTACATATTAATAAGTTTTGGTGCGTTATGAGAATGTCGACAATACCAATCTTCTAATCGACTTAGCTCAAGTGCTTCTCCTCCAAAAACAACATATCGTAAAGATAATTTTTGGCCAATTTCTTCATTTTCATGATCTGCTTGCATCAATTGATAGAACGCTGATGGAGTTTGGTTTAAAACAGTTACCTTTTCTTTAACAAGAAGTTGTAAAAATTCTTTCGGCGAGCGACTTACAGTATGTGGTACTACGACTAAACGCCCACCATATAATAAAGGTCCCCAAATTTCCCAAACCGAGAAATCAAAAGCATATGAATGAAACATTGTCCATACATCGTTCTCGTCAAATTGGAACCAATGATCAGTTGCTCCTAAAAGTCTTACTACATTTTGATGAGGTATCATAACGCCTTTCGGTCTACCAGTTGAGCCTGATGTATAAATAACATACGCAATGTGCGAAGGAGATAACTGCTTCATGCGCTCCATTTCATCAATATTGTCTTCACTATATTTCTCAATTTCCCCTATTACTTTCACATCATCAACTAAAATTTTCAGTTCCTCATCACATTCAATTTCCACATCTGAATTTGTTAAAACACATGATGGTTTCGCATCGTGGAGCATAAATGAAATACGATCTGACGGATAATCCGGATCTAACGGAAGGTATCCCGCACCAGCTTTCAGAACAGCTAGTAAGCTTACAACCATATTTAAAGATCTCGGCATCGCTAAAGCAACGAGTTGATCAGGGCCTACTCCATTTGCTATTAGCAATCGAGCTATTTTATTCGCTTTTTTATTCAACTCTTCATAAGTTAACTTTTCATCTTCAAAGACGACAGCAATAGAATTTGGATTTATATGAGCCTGCTTTTCAAATAATTGTGGCAATGTCATTTCTGGTACAATTTGAAAACCACCATTCCACTTTTCTAACACTGTATTTTTCTCTGCTAAAGTTAATATTTCTAATGTGCCAATTGATTGATCCGGATATTTCGCTGCATCATCTAATAACAAAATAAATCGTTCAACTAATTTTTGAACTGTTTCACGTGTATATAAATCCGTACTAAATTCTAGTAATCCGTTTAAGCCATCTGGAGTACCATCAACTCCGTTACTCTCGCTAATTTCAAATGTTAGATCAAACTTGGCAGAACCAACGCTTTGAATTTCAAGGTTCGCTTCTATATCCGGAGCATCAAACGTTGCTTCTGGCGTATTTTGGAAAGCTAACATAACTTGAAACAGCGGATGACTATTTCGAGTACGTACTGGATTTAACACTTCAACGAGTCGTTCAAATGGAACATCTTGATTTTCATAAGCTGCAAGATTTGATTGCTTCACTCTATTCAATAATTCTTTAAAGCTTGGATCTCCTGATGTATTTGTACGTAACACTAATGTATTTACAAATAAACCGACTATGTCAGAGAGTGCATCTTCATTTCTTCCAGCAATCGGACTACCAATTGGTATATCAGTACCTGCACCTAATCTTGTAAATAGCGCACTAAGTCCTGCTTGCAACACCATAAACAAACTAACTCCGTTTTTCCGTGCAAGCTCTACTAACCTACTATGCATACCCGCATCTATTTGAAAATGAATTGTTTCTCCGTGATAACTCATTTCAATTGGACGCTGGTAATCTGTAGGTAACTCTATTTTATCTGGTAAACCTTCTAACTCTTTCTTCCAAAAATCTAATTGTGTTGAAATAAGACTTTCTGGTGTAGTTTCATTACCGAGCAGTTGTTGTTGCCAAAGTGCATAATCTGCGTATTGAACTGGAAGTGTCTCTAGCTGAACTCTGTTACTTTGACATCGTGCTTTATATGACGCTGTAAAATCTCTCGTTAACGGTTGTAATGACCAGCCATCCCCTACAATATGGTGCAATAGAATTAGTAATACATGTTCGTTTTCATTCACTGTAAATAGTTGCAGACGAACTGCTGGTTCAACATCAAGGTTAAAACTATATCTTACCGCCTCTACAAGCACATTTTCTAACTCATCTTTACATGTTTTTGTTATTATCATTTCTAGATTTAAATTTTCCATATCTAAAATTTTCTGATAGGAACTACCTAATACGTTAGGGAAAATCGTTCTAAGCGTTTCATGTTTCTCAACTACATCATAAAAGGCACCTTGCAATGCTTCCTCGTTCAACTTTCCAGAAATACGAACGACTAATGGAATATTATAAGTAGGACTTGGACCTTCTAAACAATTTAAGAACCATAACCTGCGCTGTGCAAATGAAAGTGGAACTTCATTTGGTCTACTTACTTTCTTAATAGCTGGTCTTGCAGTTTTTGCTTGATCCAATTGTTTCGCCAGTTCAGCAACAGTTGGCGATTCAAATAGTTTTCCTATTCCTAATTCAACACTTAACGTTTCACGAATTCTTGCCATTAGACGAGATGCAAGAAGCGAATGGCCACCCATTTCAAAGAAATTATCATCAATGCTAATGCGAGAAACACCAAGTACTTCTGCAAATAAATCACATAATATTTCTTCTTTCGGATTTCTAGCAACTCTCTCCTTGTTCATTTCATTAAAATCAGGAGCAGGTAATTTCTTTCTATCAACCTTACCATTTGGCGTTAATGGTAATTCTTCTAGCACAACAAATGCCGATGGCACCATATAATTCGCTAAACTTTCTGAAACATAAGAACGAATTTCTGAAAGGTTAATCCCTTCATTCCCTTCGGCAACGATATACGCAATGATTCGTTTATCATTTGGGCGATCTTCCCGTACCATTACTACCGCTTGTTGAATATATTCATGTCGTTGTAATACCATTTCAATTTCAGCTAATTCAATTCGGAAACCACGAATTTTAATTTGATGATCTGCGCGGCTCATGTACTCTAACACACCATCATTACGCCATTTCACAAGATCACCTGTGCGGTACATGCGCTTCCCTGGTTTTCCATAAGGATCTGCAACAAACCGTTCAGCCGTTAACTCTGGTTTTCCTAAATATCCGTTCGCAAGCCCTTCCCCTGCAATATATAATTCACCAATTAATCCAGGTGGTACTGGTTGTAAACCTGCATCTAATACATACACGTCTGTACTCCAAATTGGCTTTCCAATAGGAGGTATACCAATTTCATTTTCATCAATGTTCATGACAGTAGACCAAATAGTCGTTTCAGTTGGTCCATATAAGTTTGTAATAGAGCAACCTAATTCTTTTAATATATTTGCTAAATGGGCTGGAAGAGCTTCACCACCAACGAGCACATTTAGCCCTTGTAGCCTTTCTGGATATTCAGTTACTAACGCCTGCCATAACGTCGGTGTAGCTTGCATAACTGTCACTCTTTCTTCTTGTAACAGTGCCGTTAACGCAGAAGGCTCTTGAATTACCTCTTTTTGTGCAATTGTTAAACTTGCACCACTAATAAGAGGTAAATAAATCTCTAGAGCAGAAATATCAAACGCAAATGTTGTAACTGCTACTAAATGATCGTTCTCATTTAGTGAAAACATATCGTCCATAGCCAATAGAAAGTTACTTAAAGCTTTCATAGGAACAATTACACCTTTTGGATTTCCGGTTGAGCCTGAAGTGTAAATTGTATACGCAGGCTTTAAAAATGAATCATCATTTCTAAATGGTAGATTCCTATGAGAATATGCTTTTAATGCTAGTTCTGTTTCTTCTCGATCTAATTCGATTTTTTTTATATCATTTTCTATAACTAAAGTAGATGAAACAGATGAATGTGTGATGATATAAATTGGTTTTGCATCATTTACTATATAATTTATTCGCTCAGCTGGATATTCTGGATCTATCGGTAAATACGCTGCACCAGCCTTTAAAACTGCTAGCATACTAACTACCATTTCTATTGACCTTGGAAATACTAAAGCTACAGACTGATTTGGCCCTATTCCTTCTTCTACTAAATAGTGCGCTAGTTCATTCGCCCGTTCATTTAGCTCTTTATACGTAAGGTCTACTCCGTTACACGTAACCGCTATTTTATTTGGATTTTTTTGTACTTGTTTTTCAAATAATAAAGGTAGAGTGATTAAATCCTCAGCTTCCTTAGTTTCATTCCATTCGAATAAAACTTTATGATTTTCTTCTGGAAGAGTAATGTTTATATTTCCAATCGACACGTCTTTTTGATAATCATTTATCACTAATTCTAATACATTCATAAATCTCTCTTTATGCAATGCTAGTTCCGTATCACTATATACTAACGGATTCGCATCAAAATGAATCATTAGCTCATTTTGATCAAAACGTTTATATACATTTATCGATAAATCATCGACTGGTCCTGCTGATAAATTATGTGTAATACCACGATTCCCAGCAAAATTAAGCCCATAATCAAAAGGCATCACATTCACTAACGGCCCGAATAACCTTTGATTTTCACCTAGTAACTTTAAGTCTCTTCTTAATTCCTCATGACGATATTTATGATGACGACGTACTTCTCGAATCTCTTTAGAAACTTGCTGTATGCATTCCGCAAGAGTTATATTTGGAGTTACTGTAATACGAAGTGGTACTAAATTCATTACCATGCTCGGTGTATAAATAGATGCAGAACCGAGACGCCCCATCATTGGTAAACCTAAAACAATATCATTTGCACCTGTTAATTTATGCATGTAAATACTTGTTACAGCTACAATAAATTCCGGCCAATTTGTTAAAGAAACATTGATATCTTCAAGTAAAGTTTTCGTGCTAGAACTGGATAAATAAGCTGTTTCTCGTAAAAATCCATTTGATGTTCTCGGCGCTCGTTCTGCTAAACTTATGACATCCGGTTCATCTGCAAACTTTTCTAACCAAAAAGTACGATCTTCCTGAAATTGTTTAGACTCACGATACTCCATATCTTCTTGTACAATTTTTGCAAGAGAACCAAATGGCTTTTCATTCTTTCTTGTTTCTTCTATAAGTGATGTATACTCTTTCGCTACCTTTTGGCTTAGAAGTGAAAATCCATAGCCATCCATCACAATGTGATGGATGCGCTGATACCAAAAGAAACGATTATTTTCAACTTGAATAAGTGCTTCAGTAAATAAAGTATCTCTTTTCAAATCGACTGGCATAGATAAATCATTTTTCATCCATACTTTAGCAGCTTCTTCAGGATTTTCTTCTTTACGAACGTCAATAAAATGCATATGAAACTGTAATTCTTCAATAACTTGCCATGGACCAATTTCATCCTCTTCGAAGCGAACATGTAGTGCTTCTGCTTCTGTTACAACTTTACGTACTGCTAATTCGAAAATTTCTTGATTAATATTTCCGTTTATTTCAACATATTCCCCAGTATTATAAATCGGATTAAGCGGATCTAATTGCTGTGCAAACCACATACCAGTCTGCGCAGATGATAACGAATGACGAACCTTTTGACTATTAGGCATTCTTTACTACCCCTTTATTATGTAGTCTATTTGTTACAGCACCTGTGCTGTCTGTGAAGATAGTAAACTGTACCAATAGGAAACAGTTGGACGTTCTGCTAAATCTGCAAAAGTTATTTCTTTCCCTTCGCGACGCCACATCTCTACTAAACTCATAATTCTGACCGAATCAAGTCCTCTATTTAGTAAGTCCTCATCAATATCAATACTCTCTACTGGCTCACGAAGTAGTTGTGCAACTAGTTCATGCACTTCCTGTAAAGTGATTCCTTCACTCTCATCACTTTTTACACTTTGTAAATCTTTTAACAGTAAGTTTGTTGATGTCGTTACTGCACATCTATTAGATGCATACTCCAATGCTTGTTTATGATGGTCTATTGAAAAATCAGCAACTGCATCTGCTACAAAAAATGGTTCTATACCATCCATAAATGCTTCGCAAGCTGTTAAAAGGCAGCCGATATGCGCATAAATACCGCAAATAATAAGTTGATCTCTTCCCTGTTCATTTAAAATTTCTAATAGATTTGTCTTTTTAAATGCACTATATCTCCATTTTGTTAAGAATATATCATCTTCATTAGGAGTAAGTTCATCGACAATTTTCTTTTTATCTGGTCCAGCAGGAATACCGTCACCCCAGAAGTCTTGTAATAATCCACGTTGTTCTAACGTTTGTCCACCTGGTTGTGCTGTATAAACAACTGGTATACCAAGTTCCTTACATTTTTCTCTTATCACCTTAATATTTGAAATGAGTTCTACTTTTGGTGATTCTTTATCGCTATATGCATCAAGAAAATATTCTTGCATGTCATGGATTAAAAGAACCGCACGTTTCGGATCTGGCGTCCAGTTCACTTTATTTTTTGGTAGTTCTGATTCAACTGGCATTTTGTATACTGAAATAGATGGGATAGCCATCTAATCACTTCCTTCCAATTTTTATTTTTTTATCGCTTTACCGTAATAAGTTTTTCCGTAATGACTTTACGTAACTCTTTTTTGCTTACCTTTCCAACACCTGTTTGCGGGAATGAATCAATAAATTCAATTCGATCTGGAATCTTATAAGCCGCTATACCCCGTTCTCTTAAAAACATTTTTAATTCACTTACTGTCGGAGCTTGTTCACGAGCTATTACAAACGCACAAGTACGTTCTCCTAAATAATCATCAGGCATTGATACGATGGCTACATCATGTACTGCATCATGTGCTAATAAATGATTTTCAACTTCTTCCGCAGCAACTTTCTCGCCACCACGGTTAATTTGATCTTTATCTCTTCCTTCTACAATGATGTAACCTTGTTCATTTACTTTTACAAGATCACCTGTGCGATAAAATCCATCCTTTGTAAATGATCGTGCATTATGCTCTTCTGCTTTATAATAGCCACGAATTGTATAGGGCCCTCTTGTTAATAAACTACCTACTTCACCAGGTTTTACATCGTTATCATTTTCATCAACAACCCGTACTTCATCGAATGTAGACATCGGTCTACCTTGTGTATGAATAATGATTTCTTCCGGATCATTTAATCTCGTGTAATTTACTAACCCTTCTGCCATACCAAACACTTGCTGTAACGTACATCCAAATGTAGGGCGAATACGCTTTGCAACTTCGGCACTAAATTTCGCACCACCTACTTGAATCACTTCTAGGCTCGATAAATCGTTATTACGGGAAGATGCAGCATCAAGCCAAATCATTGCTAATGGTGGAACGAGCGCTGTAATCGTTACTTTTTCTTTTTCTATAAGAGCAAATGCCTCATCTGGACTCCCTCCAGTTGCTAACACTACTTTTCCACCCGCATAGAAAGTTCCAAATGTCCCTGGAGAACTCATCGGGTAATTGTGTGCTACTGGAAGAACTGCCATATAGACACTTTCTGCATTTAAATTACAAATTTCAGCGCTAACACGTAAACTATAAATATAGTCATCGTGTGTTCTAGGAATTAATTTAGAAAGTCCTGTTGTCCCTCCTGATAATTGGAGAAACGCAACATCACTTGGCTGAACTTCTGGTAATGGAACGGGATCTATATACAGATCACTTATGTTCACAAACTCTTCTTCTTCTCCCACTACAATTACATGTTGTAAAGTTGGTACTTTCTCTTTCACTTCTCTTGCTAGTTTTCGATAATCAAAGCCGAGAGCCTTATCTGAAATAACGTAAGCACTCGCCTCACCAAACTCACAAAAATAACTAATTTCACTGCTTCGATGTGAAGGTAGTGCAAAAACAGGAAGTGCTCCAATTCGAAATAGCGCAAAGCATATTTCGAAAAACTCGATAATGTTGGGTAACTGGATTACAACCCGGTCCTCTTTCTTTATTCCTAAATTCAGTAAACCTGAAGCTAAGCAATCTACTTTTTTATCAAGCTCACTATACGTTATATGCGTATTACCACTTACAACTGCAATTTCATCTCCATGCTTTTCAGCACGTTCTCTTAACAACGAACCAAATGTTTCTCCAAGCCAACATCCTTCTTCTCGATAACGATTTGCAAATTCTTCTGGCCATTCCGTGAAACCTGCTAACATTCTTTCTTCCCCCTATTTTTCATTCAGCGAATTATCACTTAACCCTAGAGCCTTCAGCATTGTTTGGAACTTAGCTGATGTTTCTGCTAACTCATCTTCTGGTTTTGACTCAGCAACAACTCCTGCTCCTGCATATAAACGAAGTGTATTTTCTTGCACTTCAGCACAGCGAATTGTAACAATCCATTCACCATCTCCATTTAAATCGCTCCATCCTAGCATTCCTGTAAAGAATTCACGGTCAAATGGCTCAATTTTTTGAATCGCCTCTCTCGCTTCTTCCATCGGTGTTCCGCAAACTGCTGGCGTAGGATGAAGAGCAATTGCTAATTCCAAAGAAGTAGTATTCGGATCCTTTAGTTCACCTTTCACTTCAGTAGACAAATGCCACATCGCTTCACTATGAATAACGGATGGTTTTTCCGGAACATGTAATGTATGACAGTATGGACGAAGCGCAGCAGCAACCGCTTCCACTACTACCGCATGTTCATGTAAATCTTTCGGAGAAGAAAGTAATTCCTCTGCTCTTCTCTTATCTTCTACTGGATCATCACTACGTGGTCTTGAACCAGCTAACGGATTAGAAATAACTTGCATACCATTACGTGAAACGAGTAATTCAGGACTTGCTCCAATTAATGTTTTATTACACTCGTTTTCATCTTCCGGTAAATTCACAGCAAATGTATAACCACGCTTATTATGCTCTGCTAATTCTCGAAGAAGTTTTTGCTTATCAATCTTTTCGGAAGATTCAACATCTAATGATCTGGATAGAACGATTTTCTTTAAATCGCCGTCCTGTATTTTTTTAATCCCTTGCTTTACACCATTCATATAAACTTCAGGATCTGGTACAGGCGTCATTTCAAATGCCAGTTTCTCATTTCGTTTTATCTCATTTGTTGTCTCTAACTGTAAACGCTCAGTAATTCTACTATGTTCTGGTACGATAAGTTGAACTTCTTTTCTACGATCAAAAGGCAAAGCACCAACAACGATAGGGTTCGGATTTCCAGCTTGTTTTGCATTACGTAATACCGCTTGTACAAGTTCTGTAAAACTTTCAATTTCATGATGTTTTACTGTAGTAAACTCTCCTTCTGCCAATATCGTTCGATTTGGTGAAGCAAAAAAGAACGAAGATTCAGTTTTATAATCTTCTAATAATTTTTCCGACAGTTCCTTTACGGCTATAAGTTCATTCATAGTATTAAAACCTCCTGAATTTTTTATTAAACTCCTAATGTAGCTCCGCCATCGACACATAAATTGTGCATTGTAATATGACTCGCTTTATCAGAGGCTAAAAACAATACTGCTTCAGCAATTTCTGAAGGTTTTGCAATTTTTTGTAACGGAATACCGAGTCTATATGTATTTTGAGAACCAGCAATTATATTTTCAGCTCCATTCTCATCAGCCCATAATAATCTTTGCATTTTAGTTTCAGTAGAACCTGGAGAAACTAAGTTACAGCGAATATTGTATGCTGCAAGTTCTAACCCTAAACATTTCATAAACATCGTCGTTGCAGCTTTTGATGCAACATACGCAGCCATCTCCATTCTCGGAGTATTTGCCGCATTTGAGCCAACTGTAACAATTGCCCCTGACTTTCTTTGCATCATATATTTACTTACTGCTCGGCACATATAGAAAACTCCTGTAGAATTTACAGAGAATGTTTTATTCCAATCTTCATCACTTAAAGAGTGAATCGCTCCCATACGTAAAACCCCTGCAACATTTACTAATATATCTATCGGTGCTATATCATTTTCAATCCGTTCTACTACTTTTTCAACAGCGGCACTATCACTCACATCTAAACGAAACGTTTTCACACGTGTTTCATTTAATTCATTTTGATTTAAGAGTACGTTTAACCCCTCTTCAGTTTGATCAGCCCCAATAACTGTAGCTCCTCTTTCTAAAAACATGTTTGCTACAACACTACCTATACCTTGCGCTGCACCAGTTACTAAAACCGTTTTCCCATCAAATTCCCCTATGTTCATTTCCTCTATCCTTTCATATAAAAATTAATCCAGTTTAACATCATTAATGATAACGATTTTCATTATCAATGATGATGTTAAAAATAATACACTTACTAAACTAATTGGTCAAGTGTACTTTTCATCAAAATTTTATTCATTGATAATGTTTTTCATTTAACATTCTTACACCTAAATGATAATCTTTCTCAATAAACTTGTCAACCTATTTTTATTTTTCAGATAAAATATCTTAGTGATTCTCAATACAATTACATCTAAAAGCATTAATAAGTACTTACATTACACATTTAATTCATACTCCTCTTTTTAAACTTGTAGAAGACCAACTGTAGATACCTTCATTTACAAAGCCTTATCAAAAACTCAAGTATATATTTTCTCAACATTTTTCTGAAAATACCGAGAAAATATATCTTGCAATTATTGATGTATGTCTTGTTTATATTTTAAGATTTAATACGTATTTCGGATATAATGTATCACTTTTTAATATTCTAATATAATCCAATTGGGTATTTCACTCGCTTTTTTGTCTCGAAAATCCCAAAGATTATATAACCTCCTTGCAATCATTCATAAAAAAAGCACCCTATTTAATAGGATGCTTTTTCGTATTTATAGTGTGATAGAAGATTTATATACTTATGCTACGCTGCGATACTCTTCTTCTTGTTCTTTTTTCTGCTTAGGTGCTTGAATTAAAATTGCGATAACAAATGATACGACACATAATACACCGATCACCATGAAGGTTGGTTTGAATCCACCTAGAAGTGCACCGATAAAGGAACCTGCAAGTGCTCCAAATCCAAATCCTTGATACACAATTCCGTAGTTCTTACTATGGTTTTTCATACCGTAGAAATCACCAACGATAGCTGGGAAAATAGTGATATTTCCACCAAAGCAAAACGCTACGCTTGCTACACATACGAAGTAGATACCATAATTTAAATCTACGAAACTTAAAACCAAGACTGAAGCTGCCATAACAACAAATGTACCAGTAACGATTTTTAAACGGCCGATTTTATCTGATAACGGTCCTAAAATAATACGACCTAATGTATTGAAGATTGCAACCATAGCCACCGCATTAGCTGCTGTCGCTGCGCTAAGCCCTACAAGTTGAACACCAATGTCTTTTACCATACCAATTAAGTATAAGCCACTCATACATGATGTAAATAACATAATAAATAATAAGTATACTTGTTTTGTGCCTAACATTTCTTTCGTTGTATATTCCTGAGTTTTTGTTTCATGAACTGCTCCTTGATCTGCAGCTTGATGGATTAAACAAGCGCCAATTACAATCATAGCTGTAACAATTAACCCCCAGTATATAAACGCTTGTGATACACCAACTGATTCAATTAACTGTGCGTTAACATATTTAAAGATTAAGCTACCTGAACCATATGCAGAGACAGAAATACCAGCAATTAAACCTTTACGCTTTGGAAACCACTTTATTAAATTGGATAGTGAAGTGATATATGCTGTACCATCTGCATAACCTACAACAACCCCTGCTAGTACATAAAGCAATATTAATGAGGAAGCTTGTGAACTAAGTATTAATCCTAGTCCTAATGCTAGTCCAGCTATCATAATAAGTTTACGAAGTCCCCATTTTTCTTGCAATTTACTCGCAAATAAAGTCGAAAGCGCTAAGGAAAGACTAGTAATTGAGAAAGTTATAGCAACTGCGTTAAGACTCCAACCGTATTTACTAACTAAAGGCTGATTAAATAAACTCCATGTATAAATCGTTCCAAGTCCCATTTGTACTATGACTGTACCAAGGACAACAAGCCATGGATTAACATTTGATTTTTTCATACCTTTCCGCCTCCTCTTTCTATTTCAATGCTATTCGCTAAATTTTCTTTTTTTATGTTCATATTGGCCACCTCATTTGATTTAACACCTTCATTGTATAAGATGTTTCTGTTTATGTAAGCACTTACAAGATAGAGCGTCAAAAATATGGAATCAGTTACAGAAAACGAAGGACGAAATACAAAAAACGAATTATTAAATACGTAAATAGTTATTATTATGTTTTGCATCCATACGACTTACAGCTGTTTTATCATCTTCTTTTATAAAAATTATGTCTCAAGTTATATGATGGCTAGATTACAAAAATTCGATTTTCCTATACAACAAAAAAACTATTTTTACACTATAG
>NZ_JASHJA010000042.1:0-23243 GCF_030733445.1 Bacillus sp. MMSF_3353 | reverse complement strand
TCATAATTATGACTATATAAACCATTTTATATTTTTATAAAGACTTTTAAACTATATTCATGTATGAATTTATATATCAAATTTGTTTTATTTTATATACATTTATATGTAGTTTTTGAGCTAATTTTTATGGTCAAATACAAATTTCTCGCTTAATTATCTATAATTATTACTTGAGTAAATAAATTATTCCATTCACTATTAAGCGTCATTAGCATCCCATAATTTAATTATGTAAATAAGTTTGTGTAAAAATTGAATTTAATGCGAACTTGTGTTCGAGTTTCTTTTCTGTTATAGTATATATGAGGTGATTTTTATGGATTACAGTAAACAACGTCAAAAATCCGTACATCGTAAGAAATTATACGAGAATTTAAATGAAATGCCCTTTTACATAGAAGAATTTGTGGAGTACAAAGAATTGCATGATGCCTCTCCCTCCACCCTACTAAATTATGTATATGATTTTAGAGTCTTCTTTAATTGGCTATTATCTGAACAAATTATTGAATTTAAGCCCATTAAAGACATATCCTTCTCTGATTTGGTGAATTTAAAGAAAAAAGATGTTGAGAACTTTATGAGGTTTCTAAAACTACAACAAAACATGCAGAATTCCTCTGTTAACAGAAAAATTTCGGCCTTAAAGTCTTTATTTAAGTACCTCACCTCCCTATCAGAGAATGAAGATGGAGAATGCTATTTTTATAGAAATGTAATGGCTAAAATTGAAATACATAAAGATAAAGAAACATTAAATGCTCGTGCAAAACGTATGAGATCTAAAATATTCCATAATGATGATGATCAAGAATTTCTGAATTATGTTAAGTACGAACATGAAAAATCTTTAACAAAACATCAGTTATTCTATTTCCTAAGAGATAAGGAGCGTGATGTAGCTATCCTCTCCCTCTTTCTTGGTAGTGGTATTCGTGTAAGTGAATTGGCCGATCTCCGCATGGAAGATATAAACTTAAAGGAAAGACTAATTGATGTAATCCGAAAAGGAAACAAAGAAGATTCCGTTTGGATTACCCCAATTGCATTAAATGATCTTGAAAAATATATGGAGATTAGAGCTAACAAATATGCTCCAGGGAAAGAATTACAAAATGTATTCTTATCGAAGTATAAACATACTGCACAGCCTCTTTCTGTTAGGGCTATCCAAGATATAGTAGAAAAATATACTAAAGCCTTTGGCAAAAAAATGTCTCCTCATAAATTAAGACATACATTGGCAAACAAATTATATATGGAAGAAAAGGATTCATTACAAGTGATGCAGCAACTTGGGCATACCAGTCAAGATACAGCTTTGCTATATACACAACTTGGGGAAACAACTATTAAAGATAGTTTAGGCAGAATAGGAAAGAATAAAGAATAAGGGTTTAGCAATTTTGTATTGCTGAACTCTTATTCTTTTCCCTACCCAAAAACCAAAAGGTTTAAATATTATATATATTTCGCTTGAAATGTAGTTTTATTATATAAAAAATACATAATATAAATTCTACATTAATTGGTTTATAAAAACATTTCATATTTACATTTGCTTCTTTTTACTATTTAATGAGATATAATATTTGTATCAAATTTATCGAATGTTTCGGAATTTACTTTTTCTCCATCTATCGTCATATTTATTTTCTGTTTCGGATTTGCTGTTACCACCCAAGCATTCGGTAAATAACGATCTTCATGTGATAATGTAGAAGGTGAATTTATAACCCTGCCTCCTAAATATAGAGTAGCAGAGGATCCTCCATCCATTGCCATTGCATTTATTGCTCCTTTTTCATATAGAATATCTTGACACTCTTTTAACGTGGCTCCTATGCTATGTGTTTGTCTACCATCTATCACTAGAAACATAATTGTACCATCTTCCTTTTGGGCCATAATACTTCGCGGAGCAGAACCCCAACCACCGTCTCCTTCTGTAATCATTTTTTCACCATTTACAATTAACTGTGGCATAAATCCTGCTGCTGAAACGACTTGTTTATCCAAAAGTTGTCGGGTAGAATAATTTCCTGTTATCATTTGTCCAAACTTTGTTAAACCCGTAATAATTGTAGGGGTATTACTATCCATATTCGTATCAATAGCTTTCCCATTTTCTATTATTATTCCAGTTGCAACATTTCCTCCACCCCTTCCTGTTTCATCAGCAAATCCACTTGCATTCACAGCAACAAGTGCATGATTACGTTTTGCCATTACACTAATTTTTTCTCCCCTGTTAGCGCCCTGTGTTCCTTGATGGCTAACAAGTTTAACATTGAAGGGATTGCTAATGGTAACTAACCTTCCTTCGAAAAGAAAACGACTATCTTTATTACTTTTAATTGTTTCTACATCAATTTCTAATGGCTGATTTTTTAATTCTTCTAATCTTTTTCCTGCTATTTTTTTATAAATATGCTCATCACTGTTTGACCATTTTGGATGATTAATTCTATCTTGCAGTTTATCTAGTTCCTTTAGGGATAGGAATGTATATTTCGCATATTGTGGATGCTGAGAAGTTAGTATACTCCCAGCGATTGTTATACGAAGCTCTCGGCCATAGCTAGTACCAAATAATATTCCTATGCCAATAAGCATGAAAATAGAAAATAGAAGCAAAATTCGTTTGAAGATTTTTCTTAGATGTTTCATAGTTTTATCCTCCGGTATTAATTACATTCAATGAATCCATTAAAAATTTTTTTTAATAAAGACAAAAGTGTTTATTTTCCTCATTCCCGAGTTCCCCACTAAGTCTTAGCAAGCAATGCAAATACTTAATTTACATTGCGTATTTATTTGAGTGTATACTTACAAATTTAATAACGTTTTTGCAACCATGAAATAA
Organism: Bacillus sp. MMSF_3353; assembly: GCF_030733445.1. NCBI lineage: Bacteria > Bacillati > Bacillota > Bacilli > Caryophanales > Bacillaceae > Bacillus > Bacillus sp. MMSF_3353. The sequence goes on along the minus strand of NZ_JASHJA010000042.1, from coordinate 20,374 downwards.
ATTACTAATCCTGTTCCGTCAACAAATGTGGTAATAAATGGGCCTGAAACAACTGCAGGATCTAATCTTAATTTTCTTAGAATCAAAGGTAAAACAGCTGCAACAAGAGAGGCCCAAATAACAATAAATAATAAAGTGATTGCTACAACTTGTGCAACTTCTGTTCCAACACCTAACATATAAGCACGAGTGAGTCCAGCTACCGCAAGTGCAAGTCCAAGAAGCATACCAATTGCAAATTCCTTTTTCATTACACGGAAAATGTCTTTAAATTTCACCTCTCCAATACCAATTGCACGAGTAATTGTTGCTACAACCTGTGTTCCTGTATTCCCTCCAGTACCTACTAATAATGGAACAAAGAAAGCAAGGGCAACTACAGTTTCAATTTCGTCTTCAAAATACTTTAATACTGTACCTGTATATGCCTCAGCAACAAAAAGAAGTAATAACCATGGTAGTCGTTTTAAGAAAATGCTCCAAATGCTAGCTTCAAAGTAAGATTGATTCAATGGTTCACTTCCGCCTAACTTTTGAATATCTTCTGTAGCTTCTGCTTCCATAACATTCATTACGTCATCAAATGTTATAATACCAATCATTTTATTATTTGCTGTTGTCACAGGTATTGCTGCTAAATTATAATTCAGTAGCTTTTTTACAACTTCTTGCTGGTCAATTTCAGCGTGTACAGAAATTACCTCTTGAATCATGATAGTAGATAATATCTCTTCATCTGTTGCTAGTAATAACTCATGTATGGAAACGATTCCCTTAAGATAACCGTGATTATCAAGAACATAACTATAAGATATTGATTCTACATTTCTAGAATGTTCCCTAATGTACTTCAATGTCATTTTTACTGACCAATTTTCCCTAACTGCAACAAAATCACTTGTTACAAGACTTCCTGCCGTTTCAGGTTTGAAAGTCATCAATTTTTTTACGTTATGTTTTGTGATTTTATCTAGATACGCCATTAATTTAGCTTGTTTTTCCGGATGAACCGCTAGCAGTAAATCTACTAATTCATCAATCGGTTGTAAATTTAGTAACTTTTTAGCTTTGTTTTCAGATAAGCGAATTAGGATATTATATTTTTCTTCTACACTCATATATTGAAGAATTTTAGAGCTTTTTAATACAGGAATCATATTTAGCAATATGACTTGATCTTCAATTGAAAACTGTTTTACTTCTTGCGCGATATCATACGACGGATGACGTAAAACTTTCTCTGCATCCAAATTATTTTGGGTTACAATTAATTCATTTAATAATTTTTTCATGTTAACTCCTCCTCATATTGCTAAGGGAGACTCTAGAGTTTCATGAGTGGTTTTGTTTTATTTTATCTGTCCTAAATTTTTTATTAAAGCAAAAATAGTTACATTGCAATCAATTCATTAGTTAGAATTACCTCCTTTTTGAATATAGACAAGATAAAATAAATAACATTAAACAGAAAAACCTTTACTCAAAGAGGAGTAAAGGTTTTTTACAATACAAATAAATGATTATTAAGACAGCTCTGCCAAAATCACAGAGGTGCCTTGCTATCAAATCGTATACCACTCCCTCGTTGAGTTTTAGCACTGTATAGCATAGGTTTTTATAACCAGCTACATTAAGAAGGGCCTTAATCCGACCGTTCCTGTTGACCCATTGGCGTCTCTCGACATTTTTGGGCAGCAGCGTTTCTCTATACAGGAGCCTCACCTAACAAAGATTATTGAATTACTTCAAAATTTAAACCAGAATTTAATATTTGTCAACTCACTTTCAATTCTATTCTTAAAAACTTTTTTATAGAAAATGAAAATATATTCTATCACAAATTTAAAATTGCACTAAAAAACATAGAATTCATTCGAAGAAACGTTATAAAACATATGGAATTTCGTATATGAAACTTATTGTTTATAATCAATCTTTAACTTTATAGCAGAAGATGAATGATTAGTTATTCTTTACCTCAAGAGAAGATTTTTTAAAAAATCTTCTTTACTATTTATCAAATTTATATGATTAAACTACTTAATCAAACGATACACTACAAGTCGAAAATATAATGATTACATACATTTTCTCAAATCATTTCTCAAAGGAGTATATAGCGATAAAACATATAAAATTAGCAATACGGTTACTTGACAAGAGAAAAATATATATTTATGCTTGCTACACGAAACAAATACATAAAATTTATATTGCTTAACCTGTTAGGTGAGGCTCCTATGCGAACACAGGCTATTGCCCAAAAATGTCGAAAGACGCCAATGGGTAGAACAGGAATTGTCGGATTAAGGCTCTTCTTAAGATAGCTAAGTGATGAATTTTCATTACTTTACGTTGTATAGTGCCAAAGCTCTACTAGGGGGAAAAAGCCTTATTTAGTCATGCCATTTTGAATCCCCCTAGTTATATACTAGGGGGATTTTTGCGTAAGAAAACAGGGTGTAAGCGATAGAATCTGCCTAAACATAAATCCTGTTAAGTAATTGACGAGAAAAAGGTTTAATGGATTAGCAAATGTAATATTATGTTTTGTTTTAAATTAGGAGGATATTAAAATGAAAAAAATATTAAAACTCGATTATCTATTGCTCCTCCCTCTACTCATAACATGTACCTTAGGTATTATCATGATGTATAGTGCGAGTTCCATTGTCGCTGTCCAGCATTACGGTTATAACAGTAGACACTTTATTGATTCTCAATTAACAAAGCTAATTTTAGGAACAATAGGGTTAATAGTTTGTGCCATACTCCCATATGAAATATGGAAAAAACGAATAGTCTCTATTTGTATTATGGTTGGGGGGATTTTTTTATTAATTATGGTTTTATGGAAAGGAAAAGTGGTAAATAATGCTCAATCATGGATCTTTGGAATACAGCCAGCTGAATTTCTTAAATTAGGAATAATACTCGTAACAGCCCGTTTTTTTGCATTACGACAAGAACAAGCTAAAAATAGCTGGAGTGGTAGCGGAAAACTTTTCTTGTTTTTAGCTACAATTTTTTTTCTTATCTTTAAACAACCAAATTTAGGATCAGCACTTTTAATAATAGGTATAGGTTTTAGCATATTTTTTTGCTCAGGAATAAATATAAATCTACTAATCAAAAGAACTACCATCGGTTCTATTTTTGGATTACCTATTTCATATTTTTTAATTCAATATAGTTTGTCAGAAGTTCAAAAGACACGTATTACTACGATTTTCAATCCCTTTGTTGATGCACAAGGAAATGGATACCAGCTTGTAAATTCTTTTATTGCCATTGGCTCTGGAGGAATTATTGGTCGTGGATTTGGAAATAGCATACAAAAAACAGGTTATCTTCCAGAACCACATACTGATTTTATAATGGCAATAGTTTCTGAAGAACTAGGATTTATTGGTGTATTTATTCTATTGGCTGGTGTTTTGACTATAGTACTTCGCTCTTTAAAAATCGCACAATTATGTGTAGATCCATTCGGCAGTTTTATAGCAATTGGTATAGGGTGTATGATTGGTATGCAATCCGTTGTAAATTTAGGTGGTATTACAGGACTATTTCCTCTTACGGGTACTCCATTTCCGTTTATAAGTTTTGGTGGAAGTTCTTTAATGGTCAAGTTAATAGCAATAGGAATATTGCTTAATATTTCAATTTTCAATAAAATTAAGTTTGATAATTAGAATATTTAGTTTTAAAATGTAACATTAATTTTATAATTATTTTTTAAAAATTATAAAATTCCATCCTATTAATTAATCTATATTCAAAGAATTTCTAATTAATTTTTTACTGTATGAATGCTAATATTTATATTTATTTCAATCCTAAAAAGGCAAGCATAAATTTATGCTTGCCTTCCGTTCTCAAAATTGATTACACCTAAAACAACGTGGGGTAAAGCAAATTTAAATACTGACTTCTACCCTCTATTTTTTACTTTTCTAAAACAATTTCTGCTATTTCATTAGCATATTTTTTAGAATCAAATCCATCATAGTTACTTAGGACTACAACAGACAAATATTCTTGTGGAAACCGCATGAAGTGTGAACGATAACCCGCCCAACTTCCTGAATGTTCCAAGTACCGACAGTTAAAACCTTCAGCAAGCCTTAGTCCAAAAGCATAATCTTCATTGTCAATAATCGTCTGCCCAGTTGGGGAAATTTTCGGACCTATTTCGCTCATTCTTTTAACAAGTTCTTTTCCACCAACGGTACCTGTAGTTAAATTTTCTCCCCACTTTATCAGGTCTTCAACTGTTGCATGAACTGCCCCATCCCCTGTATGTTCCCAAGGACTTTCATAGACCATATATGCTCCTTGTTCATTCTTTGAATACCCTCTAGCAATTGATATAGTAGTTGGGTAGCAATCCACAATTGTTGTGTCTTTCATATATAAAGGATCAAAAATACGATCCTTTGTAAACTGACGTAGAGACTTGCCGCTTACCTTCTCTACCACTTGTGATAATAAAAAATATCCTGTATTGCTATACTCAAATTTTGTACCAGCTGCGAACCTTGCCATTTGATGACCATTAAGGTGGTTTAGCGATTCTTCCACAGTTAATGTATCAGTAAATTTAATAGTTGCTGTTTCAGCCAATTCCATATAATCAACTAGTCCACCAGTATGATGAATTAGATGTCTTAATGTTACATGTTCAGCATATGTTCCTATAAAAGGGATAAACCTCACAAGCGAATCATCTAAACTCAATCTTCTCTCTTGTTCTAAGAGTAATATAGAAAATGCTGTGAATTGTTTAGAAACTGAGGCAATGTTAAAAATGTTCTTTGTGGTTATAGGTAAATTTTCCTCTATAGAAGCTAAGCCAACCGCACCTTTATAAGTTACCCCGCTATCAAAACTAGCAATATATGCACAGCCAGGAGCTTTTGGTGAAAACTTGTTAAATAATTGTTTAATCAATGTATGTGTCTTTTCATTATATGAATTAACCATCTCAATCTCGTACCCCTTCCATTAAATAATTAAAAATAGATTACCTTATTATCTTTCTAATATTGAATCCAATTAACCTTCGTATCGAATGTTTGATATAGGGAATATCTCAAATTACCCCCACTTTAGTTACTGGGGAAACTAAAGTGGGGTATAATTATATCTGTACAATAGATATCGTTTACAAATCCATTGTGCAAAATCTTGTCTTAGCTCTTAATTACGTAAAAAAATGAAGGCATGACATGGAAATTTATTATGATGTAGCGGTAGTTGGCGGTGGTCCGGTTGGACTTATGACAGCATGTGAATTAGCTATTCAAGGTGTAAAAGTTGTGGTTTTAGTGAGAAGATTAAATCGGATAAGAAATTCTAGAGCACTCACACTTCACCCCCGCTCCTTAGAATTAATGGCTATGAGAGGTATTGAAAATCGCTTTTTATCTAGAGGGAAGAAATTAGATACAAGCCATTTTGTCCCTTTAGGTGTCGCTGCAATAAGCTTCCAATTTGTAAAACGTTTACTTGGTCTTCCTCTTTGTTTATCAACTTCTTCAACTGAATTATTAATTGTATTGTTGTTCATCGATTTTCCCCCGTATACTTAGCTTTATGGTGATGGGGGCCTGCCAACTAAATAACAAAAAACTCACGATATTACATTTTACAGAAAATAAAAATTCAATTTTCCTGTTTTAAAAAAAAGCTGATTTCCTTACCGCATGAAAGGATCAGCTTTTAGCCTAGTTATTGATTTAGAGACTGACTACTTAAAATTTTCATCAAATGTTTTCTCAACTTTATCAGCATCTTTTGATATCGCTAAAAGGATATAATTATCTTTTGTTTTTAAGACACGTTTTTCTATTAAGAAATATTCGTCTGGAAGATAATCTTTAAAGCTTTTTGATTTTTTTTCAATTCTATTTGAAATTTTCTCTTTAATGTTTTCTACATTTTTCATATCTTTTACTTTCATTACAGCAATTTCATCAGCTTTGATATTTGTAGGGGCAGTATATAACACAAAGCTTTCGACTTCATCAGTATTTATGTTATATAGTTTTTGAAGCTTTTTACTATCCCCTTCCTTCATTTCTGCTAGATTAGTAACATGTTTAATGTTCTCTCCTATTTCTGTAGCTGAAAGGCTATTAACGTTATCTTTTTTTCCGAAACAGCCACTTAAAGATCCTAATGTAATCGTACAAACTATAATAGTAATAACGAATTTTATATTAAAAAGTTTCAACAAATTTATCATTAGTTTAAATTCTCCTTTTACTTAGTTTTTAAATATTTAATTTGAACAAGGATTCTAACGCTTTATGTTTAATGAATACAGCCATAAACATAAACTAATTAAAGATGGGGATAATGCACTTTATAGAAAGGGCATTATCCGAATATAATAAATCCATTTATTCAGATAGATTATTAATAGACGCATCTTCAAAGAAGGTATTTCCATTATAAAGCACTAACATATCATTAATTTTATTTTTCTGTACCAACATGTTTAGGCTATCTGTATAGTATCTAAGGTCGACTATGTGAATTTCACTAAAATGCGCTAGTAAAAAAGGCAGTAAAGAATTTGCATAAGAATCTTTGACAACTAATAATTTTTTTCCGTTCGTATTATCTGTTTTTATTTTTATTAATGGATGATTTCCATTGAAAAATACAGTATATTTATCTTTTTTCTTGATATTCTCCATTTCATAAAGAGAAGTTGTAGTTTTATTTTCATCAATATACTCTACTTTATATTTGTTAGCTTTCTTTGGTTTATATAACTCAATACTATCGGAATCTATATTTCTAAAGCCTGCTTTTGAATATAGGGATCCATAAAAGCTATTTGTAATTTGTTTAATGTTGAATGAACCATTTTCATTGGGAGTAAAACCCATGTTTTTACCCAGTTCTTGATAAGCATAATATGCACCTTTAGTGGTCCAATGATGATCGGTTTTATAATATATATATTCATCCTTTTTAGAACTCAATACAGGATATACATCAATAAAGTTTACATCCTTATCTAATGATTTTTTCACTTTATTAATATACGTAAGCTCATCACTATGAGAGGCATAATTTGGGAGTTTATTTTCTAAAATACTCATTGCTGTAGGTACTAACATGACCTGCATTTTCACATTAGGATTTGCAATATGAAAATCATTTATTGCTTCTATTTTGCTTTTTACATCTTGTTCTTCAGGCTTACTAAACTTTTGAAGTAAAAAACCATCTTTACCGATATACACACCATTATTCTCTTTCTTTCCTAGTTTGTGGTCCATATCAGATTTCACGTTTATCCAAAAGTCCCTGAATGCAAACTGATCAGATATATATTTTTCGTAGTTAGAAGTGAACTTTTTTTCTATAAGATCTTGGAAAGAGAACGCTGGAAACTGTTCTAGCTTTCTATTCTCTTCATCTGAAAATGTTTTATTAGGAGTTAGTACATTTAGACTGAACATTCCCCCTATAAAGAGTGTCAATAATCCTGCCATTGTTTGTTTGTATACTTTTTCATACCGATTCAAGTAACTCACCTCTTTCAAACTAAATACGATATTTTTGCTCTACAAACTACCATTAAAACCTAAAATATAAGAATGGATTATAAGTGTCATTTACTAAATACGCAGTTGAAAGAACTGCTAGTATCACATAAAAAACTGGAATACCAATAGCACCTGGTAGCTCCAACTTTTCTCTAATATATCCAAACGCTCTTTTTGGGAATGGTGTTGAACAAATTGTTAGGACAATAAATAACATAAAATTAGTTGTTACATAATATAGTGTTTTATTATCCAAGAAAACGGATTGATTAAAACCAAACATTGTTCCTATGAAATCTATTGCTACTGATAAGTTTTCAAATTCAAAAAATACCCATCCAATTAAAACAATGATAAGTGTATACACATGTCCGATAAAACTCATTCTATTTTTAAGCCATTTTAAAAGAAATAGCTTTTCCAGTGTTACAAATAATCCAAAATACAATCCCCAAACAATAAAATTCCAGTTCGCTCCATGCCACAATCCTGTTAAGAACCAAACTATAAGCAAATTTCTAAGTTGTTTGAGTAATCCAGTCCGATTTCCGCCGAGAGGAATATATACATACTCTCTAAACCATGAGCCTAATGATATGTGCCACCTACGCCAAAATTCGGTTACACTTTTTGATATATAGGGATAGTTAAAGTTCTCTGGGAAATCAAACCCAAACATTTTACCTAACCCTTGAGCCATAGCTGAATATCCTCTAAAATCAAAATAAATTTGAAAGGCGAAAGCAATAATTCCTATCCATGCCGTAAGGATTGTAAGTTCTGATATAGAAGTTGCTTTTACACTCGTCCAAAGAAGTCCTATATTATTAGCTAAAAGTACTTTTAATGCAAGTCCTCTAATAAATAATTCCATTCCTTCACCAAAACGATCTAATGTTACTTTTCTTTCTTGTAATTGTTTGTCAATATCACTGTATTTTACAATAGGGCCTGCAACAAGTTGAGGGAACATCGTAACATAAGTACCAAAAGAAATAATGTTTTTTTGTGCCTGTACTTTCCCTAGATAAACATCAATTACATAAGACATCGTTTGGAAAGTATAAAAAGAAATTCCTACTGGAAGTGGCAGGGTCTCAACCTGAATATTTAAGTTAAAAATTGTATTGATATTATCAACCACGAAACCATAATATTTGAAGAAAGCAAGTATTCCTAAATTTACTATTATGGAGTTAATAAATATCGCTTTTGTAATACCCTTTCGGTCTCTATATTTATCTATAAGCACGCCATTGAAATAGTCAAATATGGTAGAGAATATCATAATGACTATATACACCGGTTCACCCCATGCATAAAAAATGAGACTGACGATAAACAATATGAAATTCCGAAGAATTTTAGGTGATACATAATAAATAATCAGTGCTAATGGTAAAAACATGAAAAGAAAAATTAAACTACTAAACACCATTGTTCTTTCACTTCCTACAATTGTTTTTCTTAAAGAATTACTTTCCTAACATAAGGACTGTAATTCTTTAAGATAGGTATTACTTAACAGAACCTTTTAATTGTTCAAGTAATAGCTTGTAATAATCAACTTTAAAATGAACACCATCTTGATCATGTAAATTTTTATTATTTTCAAAGATCGAAGATAAATCAATGTACTCTACATTCTCAGCTTTTGCTAACTCCTTAAGTTTCACGTTATATTCATTAATATTTTTATATCTCGGTTCTTTCTGTACTCCCTCATCTGTAACTGGTGTAACAGATAAAAGGTGTATTTTTACGTTTGGAAGTTTCTCTCTTATTTTTTGTATTAATTTAGAATAATTATCTGTTGAAAACTTAATTGGATTCTCGATAGGTTTACCTTCAAGATCCATAGGAAGCAATAGATCATTACTTCCAAAATTCATGAAAATATGTTCGGGTTTTCTTTTTACTACATTTTCGACTTCATCTAGAGCAAACATTGTAGCTCCACCTGCTGATCCTAAAACATTTTTTTCATCTAAAATTTCATAATGAGATATAGCTTCTATCATAGAGTCACCAAAGAATAAACTATCTTTAAAAGTAGATTTATACTTACTGTCTTTCGATTCTTTTTCATGTAAAGTACCTTGACTAGATTCAGTTGATTTCTTTGTACCCCCTCCATCTACACAGGCTGCAGCTGACAAAGCAATAGTCCCCGTAAGTAAACAAACACATACTTTTTTAAACATTTTTATCTTCCTCTCACGAAATTATTTTTTAACCGATGTTTATATAACAATGTTTTTTGAATTATTTATGAACATCTGTCGTTTACAAAATATAGATTAATCGTTAGACGTAAAGATAAGATGCAGATTATATAGATATAATTTAAAGAATCAGCAGTTTAAAAATTAATTATTAACTAAATGCATAAGAAGAATAGCTAGACACTTGCATTTTTAAAATTATGTATAAGACAATTCTGTTTATAATGAGTGCAGTGGTTTGCTAATAAGCAATTTCAAAATAGTAAATGCGAGTCAAGAAAAAAAGGAAGTGACCTATTGCAACGAGCAACTGTTCACTTCCTTTTTTATCTCTATATAAAAATTATACCCATTAAAAGAATTCATTTGATAATAAAAACATGTTCTTCCTTCGTCAGGCAATTCTCGATAAAAAAGCTAATTTCCTGTACGCTAAGGAAATTAGCTTTTAGATTATTTATCGACTTATAAAGAACAAGAAATTGTTCAATAAAATGTAGTACCATGTGTAGCTTTTATATTTCAGAAAAAATTATTCTTACTAAGATGTCGATAATTTTATGAATACAGTTAAACTTTCTATATATTTCTACAAGCAGAATAAAGTATTTTTCATTAAGTGGATAGGTTACTTATGAGTAGTAAATATTAATCAATATTAGAACTAATTACCTTATAATTATTTTCTTTTGCAACATCTACAATTACATGAAACTTCTTTTGTTCATTATTAAGCACACTTCCTTCTACCCAAACTTTATAGCCTATTTCTCCGACTATCCCCACTTCAGTAATAACAACATCTAATTGCTTTTCCTTTTGAAAATATTCAATCACAGTTTCTTTTGCCTCTTTTTGAGTTTGTGGAAATTCTTTTTCACTTAACGGATCCTTAGTGGTTAATGTGATATAAGAGAAAAACCCAATAATAAATATAGCGATAATAGAAAATCCAGCTACTAAAAATTTTTTCATTCTTACCTATCTTTTTATAATTAAATACATCATATAACCGATCATTTATTGTTAAGTCAACATTCTATCTATTTTGTAAGTCCCTATGCTTACCAATAGAGAAAGATTAGCTATTATTTAGTCTAATACAAGATAGCAGCTTTTTTACTAAGAAAAGCTACTATCTAAAAATCCCTATGCGTATGTTATAGACGTTGATCTTTCTGGAAGTTTAGACGAAAATGATCTGCATCATTATATACACCAAATTCATACCCTTGCTCTTTATAAAATTTAATAATTTCAGGAAGAGCTTGCAATGTTTGTGGTTTTTCATGCATTAAAACAACTTCTACATCTTCTGTTGTCTGTTTTTTTACATTTTCTATAATTTGATTTGGATTACCTTTTAATTCCCAATCATGAGAATCAATCGTCCAATCCCAAACTTTTATTCCTGCTTCTACTATTTGATTACGGCTTTCTTCACTCTTTAATCCTGGTGCAGATCCATATGGTGGACGAACTAACTTAGGAGTTGTACCTGTAATATCATGGATAAGAGCTAATGTTTCTTTCATCTCTGGTACAAATTGTCCTTTTTTGTATAACTTATCACTATTATGTGTCATACTATGTGCACCAATATAATGTCCTTCTTTTACTGCTCGTTTTATATTTTCCTGAAAACTTGTATTTTGTAAATTGCTACCTTGCATAAAAAATGTCGAAGCAACATTTTGCTCCTTTAGTACATCTAAAAATTTCCCCGTTAATTCGCTAGGACCGTCATCAAATGTTAAATAAACAACTTTTCCTACCGGTTTTCCATCAGGTCTTTTTTGTTTTGCCGGGGATGTTTCATTTTTCTTTTCTTGTTGTTGCGTATTTGCTTGTTTCATACTTTCATTAGCTACTCCCTTTGCCGGGGCAGAGTTCCATTTTCCAATTAAAAAGAACATGATAAAGGTCGTTGCTAAAACAACTCCTAGAGATAGTATTCCTTTAACTAGTACACTTGTTTTTTTCTTATTCTGTGTTTTTTTCATTATTTTTTGATCCTTTCCATATTGATTTTTATATTCGTTATTTATAAAACTGAGATTTTACTCGACTGAATCATTCGTATCAGTCGGTGTTTACAATACATAGATTAATAGAAACAGATAAAGATAAAGTGCAGATAATGTCGAAATCAGTTAAAGAATGCTATGTTGTATTCACTCTTTAGAAATATATCTGTCACTCTAATACATGTAAGTTAATTCCTAAATTTAAAAAATAGATTTATGTCGAAAAACAGTCTTAAATATACCAAAATAAAAAATACTATTCTTCCTAATTAAGATTTAGGAAGAATAGTATCTTTCAATTTGTCCATTTTACTAGATAGTAAAATAAGTAATAATACCATCCACAATACCCTTTTTCGATTTTGCTTGGAATTCTTCTGAATTCATTCTTTTTTCATCACTTTCATTAGACGTAAATCCTAATTCAATTAAGATAGCTGGTGAAGAATTTTCTCGTAAGACAAGAAAATCACTTTTACGAATTCCTCTATCCCGAGTATCTATATTTTGATCAAAAATAGCTTCTTGTACAATCTTAGCTAACTTTTTATCTTTTCTTTTATTAGCTCCGTAATGAGTTGTTATTCCTTTTACATTTGTATCCTCAAAAGCATCATGATGAATGCTGATATAAAGATCCGCTGAATGGTCTTTAGCTACTTTGACACGTGTTTGTAGTTCTTCCTTTTGCTTCGTTTCTGGAAGTAAGCTTGTATCTTTTTCGCGTGTTAGTATCACTTTTGCATCGGTTCTTTCCTCTAATTCTTTTTTTATATTTTGCGCTACCTTTAAATTAAGATCTTTTTCAATCGTTCCAAGGCTTTTTCCTTTCGTTCCTCTATCTCCTCCACCATGCCCCGGATCAATTACAATTGTTTTTCCTTTTAAGCGTAAATCTTCTTTTGATACATTTTTTTGTCCTTTAGCATGTATTAAACCAAATCCTGTACCCATGATTAGTATAATAAATAATAGCAATATTGCTCTCTTCTTCATTTTAACAATCTCCTTATCAACTTTTTATTCAGTTTCTAATGAAGATATTAATGAATGCTCATAAAGATAAGATGCAGATAATGTCGATTTTGTTTAAAAATGAAAAAACGTGTAGAACAAAAATTCTACACGTTTTTATTTAAGTAGAAGAAAAATAATACTCCATCTTCTGTATTCAAAACACCATATTCTACGTCATGCAGCTCTAATATATTCTTTGAAATAGCAAGCCCCAATCCTGTGCCACCTTTAGAACGTTGTCGAGACGTATCTCCTCGATAAAAACGGTCCCATATTTTTTCTAAGTGTTCTGGCACGATATGAGCCCCTTTATTTTCTATACATACTTTTACACGTTCATTCTCTTCTATTGTAGAAATAATAATATTTTCCTGTTCTGGTGTGTAACGAATCGCATTTGTAATAAAATTAGTTATAACTTGTTCTATTCGATGTGGATTTGCAACTACCTCAATTTTAGAAAGTTGTTTATGCACATGTAATTGCTTAGCTTTTATATCCGAAACTAATTGCTCACATATATAATCAATCATCTCATCGATATGGAAAACACCCATTTCCATTTTATACGTACCAGACTCAAATTTTGCTAACTCCAGCATATCAATAATGAGCATATCCATTTTATCTACTTCTTTTGACATTGCTTTAAAGTAATAATCCTTTTTATTACTAGCAACACCATCCTCCAAAATGGAAATACAACTTTTCATAATACTTAAAGGTGTTTTTAACTCATGTGAAACACCTGCGATAAATTCTTTACGGGTATTTTCTAATTGCTTTTCTTTCTCTATATCTTGCTGCAATTGATTAATATACGAATGCAACGCTTTAGAAAGTTTATTAATATTTTGTGATAAATCACCTATTTCATCCTTTGTAGTAATAGGTATCGTCTCAGAGAAATCTAAACCAGCGATTTTTCTTGTAGTATCATTTATTTGTAATAGTGGTTTGGCGATTTTTTTTGAGTAATAGAACGATATCAAAACGATTAAAATCAATACAAAGATAATTAAATATATATAATAATCCTTTATCATTTGTACAGCTTCATCAACTGGCTGCAATGATGTCATAGCAAATATGTAATTTGTCTTACCCTTTGCATCTTTTGTTGGTTTGACTAATAATTTATATTTAATATCATTTTCTTCATAATCCATTATTTCTGTAGAAGTAATATTATTTGGTTTTTGATTTAATATTAAATCAGTCTGAAATTGTTTTATTCTATTTATAAGCACACGATTTCCATAAATAGAGTTAGTTCCTACAGTCCCCTCCGGTAACTGCACGTTCTTAATGATTCCTGCTAAATATAACTGTGAACTTTCTTTTGAAGATGCGGCTTTTGGCCCATACAACCTTTCTGACAGTTGCTTGTTCTCTAGCCCTACATTCTGCTCTTTTATTGTTAACATCGCAGGGATTACTGCATCACCTTCCCGCACTCCATCGATAATAATATGATTTCCTTTCTCTAAGCCAGCTTGTAACCTTTCTATATCTTCTAAATTGACTAAACTATACAATGGAATACTAATTACCTTATTAGAAAAAAGCTTGTTTCGAGAGGGATCTAATTGAATGTCTAAAGAAAAATCATTTGCATATTTTATATTGCCTGCACTGTCTAGCGTTGTAATCCATGTCGCATTCTCTTGATAGAAATTTTGTTCCAATTCTTGAATTGCTTTCGCGTCATCTCCAGCTTTTACATATGCTTTTTCAAAGGATTGAATATTTGTTTTAATATCATTAACTTTTCGATTTGCGTAGTATTGCTTAAAAAATATGGTTTGTCCAATAAAAATAGTTACCAAAATAAGTGTGCATAATGCCGTTGTTAATATAAATAACTTTAGTACAATTCCTTTTTTCATACCTGTCCCTCAAATTTATAGCCAGTTCTAACCACAGTTACAATACAAGCTGCTTTTTGTCCTAATTTCTGACGCAGATTACGGATATGACTATTCACAGTACGATCATCCCCAACGAATTCATAACCCCAAATTTTAGTGATTAGTTGTTCTCTCGTAATCACAATCCCTTGATTTTGCATTAAATACGTTAATATTTCAAATTCTGTATGTGTCATACTTATGTTTTCCCCATCTACGGTTACTTTACGGGAAGGGAAATGTACATGGATACCACTACTCGTTAATGTGTCTTCAGTAGATACATTAGCTGCATTATTAGTAGTAGAATATCTACTTTCAATTAATCTTTTTGCTCTTGCTAATAAAATAGGAGGACTATATGGTTTTGTAACATAATCATCCGCTCCCAGTTCAAATCCTAGTAAGGTATCATCCTCATCCACCCGAGCCGTTAGCATAATAATCGGTACATTAGATTTCTTCCGAATTCGTCGACAGACCGACCAACCATCTAATTCTGGTAACATAATATCTAGAATAATCAAATGTACTTCATGCTCTTCAAATATAGATAATGCTTCTTTCCCATCGGTCGCCTCTAAGACGTTATACCCCTCGTTTAATAAGTAATCCTTCATAATTTCACGTAAAATATCTTCATCTTCTACTATTAAAATTGTTCTTTGCATATTTTATCTTCCCCACGATTAATTTTAGTATTATGAAAAAATAGTTCATTTTATATATTAACCAATTAGAACTTTTTCACTATTTCCGTCATTGTTAAATGTAACATAATTATATAAAGATAATATCATACTAATATAAAGATAAAATGCAGAAATACCCTTGAAATTTCATATATGTTTTATCACCATCTAATGCAATTGAAAAAATAATGTTAAAAGACCAAAAATATCTATTTTAGTATCACTGTTTAAAAAGTATCAACTTTCTTGTCTCACAGTTAAAAAGTTTAGACTTTCATGTCCTTTTGATAAGACATGAAAGTCTAAATTTTATTTTTTATAATGTCGATTTATCAACATTTATTTTGGGAATTTTAGTTTAGAGATTTACGTCTTTGTACAACAAAGACATCAAAATGGATACTTTTTAGATAAGAAAGTAGATACTTCTATTCCTATCATTGTTTTAGGACAAGAAGGTGTGTACTTTTTTATAAAGGAGTTTCTTCAGTTATATATAACTACGTGTATCATTATCATGATTTTCAATATCTGTATTACTAATCTAATATGCATAAGAAAAGAGGATATATGCTCGTATATTGAACATAATACCCTCTTCTTAGTTTAGTCCATTTAAACTGAATTCTGAGACTCTATTTTTATTTTAGAAAAGACAGCATAATTTTCTCTGTTTCTTCTTTACTTAAATCACCTGCAAGAATTATGACTTGATAAGCGCTATTCTTTCCTTTTGCAGGAACAATCATTTGCATTACTTTATAGGTTTCCTCTGTATCAAGACTTTCAACTAAGGTTATTTTTGTACCTTCTAATTCATAATTTTTTACCTTTTCATTATAATCCACTCTTTTATTTGAGAATTCTATTCCCTCATCAGTAACTGCAGATTGGTGCACAATATATACATTATCTTTACTTTGATTTTGATATTCATAAATAAAATCGGGATTCATTTTTCCAGTAGTCTTCGGTGTTGTAACACCTTCTCCAGTTAATTTAAACCCTTTTACCACATAATTTGGAGCATTAATTGGAAAATCAACATATTTCTGTGCTTCCTTTTTAGTTAATCTAAATTCCGAAGTAATTTTCTGTCTAAATGGTCCAATTTCTTCACTGTTTTTCTGATATTTTTTTTGTTCTTCTGAATCTAACTTTTCAGGACTTCCTACTAACTTTACTTTTTTACCCAAAGTGTATGCTTCTGTTTCTAAATCAATAAATCGTTCAAATTCTTCTTTTGTAAACAGATTTCGTGCCAAACCAACTTCTTTAAGTAAAGTATTATACTCTCCCTCTGAAACAAAAAATTCTGCATCTGCCCGTTCTTTTGTACCAATCATTTTTTCTACAATTTACTGTAATGGTCTAGCATTTTTTCTAAAAATGAAGTAGTATCGTCTCTTTCGATATAACATGAAAGTGAGACCTCATTCCAAATAATTTTTACACCATCTGTAGTAATAAAAAACAATCCTCCCAAGCCAAAAGGATATTTAAATGTGTTACTTTCCTTATTAAATCCACTTATTTCTTCAATTGTAACTATGACCTCTTTTTGTATAATTTTGGTTATATCTGTTAGAGCTTTTCATAGTCCATGCAGCGATTAATAAGAAAATAATAGCTGTGACGATACTTGAAAATAAGAGAACAGTTGCTACTTTACAGGATGACTACAGATTCGTCGATTCATGATAACCCAAGTGACTGTAAACAATATCATTAATAATATTATGATGATATATAATCCGGTTTGAGGTATCATAATACTAATCATTATACCCATTAATCCCCCCATAGCTCCTGCTACAATGCCATTTAATATGATAATCATATCTTGAAATGGAAAACTAATAATACCACCGATAAAAACACCAATCAGGAGTCCTAAAATATAGGCCATACTTAGGTTGTGACTCATAATGAATCCAATAACTACACAAACTGTCATTGTAGAAATCATTCCTAAGGACATCGGAAGTGGATGAACAATTATACTAGATTGTTCATTCACTTTGAACAGACGATTTCGTTGCTTCCAGAGTATAAAAGTAATATGACAAATGAGAAGCACACAAATAAATAAGATAACAATAGCAAAGATCCACGATATACCTACAGTGTTCATATGATTCATTTCATGTCTCAATTACATTTCCCCCTCTCTCTTGGTATTTCAGGCAATATCTTGGGGATCCTGTCTCCCTTTTAAATATATCTGTAAAACATTTGCGGGAATTGCTTTACAATTGCAATCGTTATTGTGTCCGCCATTTGTAAAGCTTCTGCTTCAATTTTATCAAATACAGTAATACTAGATTTAAAATCACCTTGGAGCATAAGTACTGCTTCCGTTTTAGTGAGTGCTAGATGTTCGAAAAACATTTTTTGGAATTCCTCTCTTGAAATAAAAGGATTTATTCTATTTAGAAATTGGGAAACTTCTGCTCCATTTATATACCACTTTCTCTCAGTAGCCGTTGCAACCTCTTGATTACCAGTTTTTGCAGCTTTGACAAGTTCCGCAGCAATTACTAGGTGATCCCTTATTAAGTTGTTGTACATTGTTGCTATTTCATTTCCATAATAAGGTGTTAGTAAATCCCCCATATCTACAGCATTGCGAAGTAGACGAGCAGTAACAACGTCTATATCTGGTAAACCAAAAGCTATGCTAATGATTGTCATCCTAGTCCAATACACATGTTGTTCCCAAACTGAACGCATAGAATTACTTAAATTAACTTTCTGTTGAGTATAAACAAGATTGCCTCCCCCATGACATTGATTTTTATGGTCACACCTACAATTTTCTCCACACTGACAATAGGGATTTAAACAAGCTGGATTGGAACAATTACGTTGATAATCAGGATAACTATTGAAATATCCTTGTTCATTTTGCCACATCTTTCAGCCCCCCCTAAAAACTTTAATTCCCATAAAATTTAGGTGTTTATAATCTCCATCATATGGGGTCCCGCCAACATAACGCGAATTTCGTACGTTAAGGAATTATTAGATGTCTTTTTTGATATGAACCATCATAATGTGGCTTTAAAACAAAGTTTGATAATTTATAAAAAAGTCTGATCGTTTAAAATAAAGATTGATAATATGTGAAAAAGTTTGATCAAAATCCTTTGTTGATGTGCAGAATTTTTTCTTATTCAGCAATCGGACCATTTTGTGGAAGATCAGCAGAAACCTTTAAGATCTTAATCAAAATAGTAATTAATCTATCGAAGTTGTAAAATAAGGATAAGAATAGTTCTGGGGGGATTTATATCAATTATAATGCTATTAATCTAAGCGAGAAACTGTCCAAATTCAGTGAACACTGGTCGCCCAAAGTCATTGGTGAAATGAATGACTATCAGTTTAAGTTAGTTAAGATTATGGGGGATTTTGTATGGCATGAGCATAAAGACACCGATGAGGTATTCATCGTGATAGACGGCGAGCTGTCCATCGCATTCCGCGATGGACAGGTCAAACTTTCCAAAGGAGAAATGTATGTGATACCAAAAGGTGTGGAGCATAAGCCTTATGCTGAAAAGGAATGCCATATAATGCTGGTAGAGCTTAAAGGTGTAGTCAACACTGGTGAAACTAACTCCAAACTAACTGCTGAAAATAATATATGGATTTAAATCAATAATTCAGTTACTTTCTTTGGAGCAACATATAAAAGGAAGTTACATATTTTCCGCAATCGGGCGCTTTAATTGAGTAAGGTTCACAAAAATTATCAAACTTTTCTATTCGCTCTTTTATCAAGGTTTATTAAGTTAATTTAATCAAACTTGATTCAAAAGCTACACATAATACGATATCGATTAATAAAATAGATTATATAAATAATTTATTATACTTCCATGTACCCTAGCTGATATAATGTATAAGGCAATTATTGGTTAATTAAAGGTACATATATATTAGGAGGTACATAAGTCATGATAGATATAATCACGTCATTCTTTTTACTAGTTATATATTCTATTCGTTATCTATTTTCAACAGGCGAAAATAGGAAACAAGCAAAAGCAGATCTAAAAGAATTTTGGGCTGATACTGACGCAAATAAATTTTTAACTAAGAATAAAAGTATTAGAGAAAACAAGATATTAAATAATATACAAGGATCTCGCCATTTCTGTTGGATGGTGAGTTTTTTAATGTACAAGAGAAAAGACACCCAAAGGTACCTTTCTACTCTGTAACAAATTTAAATACATAGTACATAAAAAATAAACAAGATAGATATGCTAATCTGCCAGCAATCGATTCTTTCATAAATTTCATAAGTATCACTTTGACAATCAATCCTAAGAATAACGGTATAAACAGTACCATAGCGAGTTTGATTGCGATGTCATTTATAGTTGAGTTAAACGGTTCAAAATTAATGATGATATTCACTTACCTTCTTTTTAATCTTATTATTTATATAATACATTTTTGATTTTTTGTCCACAATAAAAAAGACACCCAAAGGTGCCTTCCTCCGACTTGAACCATCTTAATTTTAATAATATAGTGCTAAGTCTAAAAACTATGGGGATTTTTCCTGTGGGATTTGTAAGTAGTTTTTACGAAATTATGAGTGTTTTTTATTTTGTATCTCAATAAGTTCATCTGGTATCATTTTTGTATAATATTCTTTTTCGGTTAGTTCAAATATAAATAACGCTTTTTTCCAGTTATAAACAACCTCTTCTACATTATGTTGTTTAATCTTTAATAAATTCTGACCTTTTAAGTAGAATAGTTCACCTAATAGGTATAAAGTATTTAGATTAATTGCTAATTTGATGCCCTTATCAAGATATTTTATTGCCTCTTCATGTTGATATGTGAAGTCCAAAGATTTTGCTAAATTTAACATGATTTTTAATTTAATTTTTTTATCTCTAGGAAAATCTAACT
>NZ_JASHJA010000041.1:0-23942 GCF_030733445.1 Bacillus sp. MMSF_3353 | reverse complement strand
GACGGGAAACTGTCACGTACGGTGTTAGGTGGGGGAAAAGGTGGAGATGATATCAAAGCTTTACCTATCACGCACAATTGTTCAGCGCATCGAAAGAAACGCTGGAAGAACGAGGGTATCACATTGAAGTTTTGAATTTATCAACCCCACTAGATTCTATGAGTTATAACTTATTGCAGCTAGTCAAAGATGCCTATAAAGAGGGAGATTATTCAACAGCCCAAGCGTTATGTAAAACACTTTCTCACACTTTATATTACAACCCAACTGTAAAAGATCCTTTTTGGCAACAGTGCGCTATGAGCTTGTGTAACGCCATGATATTAGCCGTTACAGATAAATGCATTGCGGAAGGTACAGAAGAAAAAATCACAATGTATACAGTTGCAAATATGTTATCAGAACTTGGTTCAAAAGAGGTAATCGTAGATCCGGAAGCAGATCCACAAAATGCATTAGATTTATACTTTGAAGGCTTACCAGCGGATAGTGTTGCGAAAATGCAATATGCAACCTCAAACTTCTCGAAAGGAACGACACGAGGCGGGATTTTCACCCAAACAATGAACGGACTTTCTATTTTTACATTTGATGAAATCGCTAAAATGACAGCGAAAAATAGTGTGGATTTAAAACGTGTCGGTTTTGGAAAAACGATAAAAGGAAAAGTAACACCTAGAAAACGAGTAGAAATTGTATTTCCAGACGGCTCAAAGGAGTCTATTAAAGCAGATATTAAAGGACGTTTTGCATTAGATTTTAAGCAAGTAATACAAGTTGGAGATACCATTCAATGTAATGAAAAGGACAATAAGAAAAAGAAAGCATCCATTTCCATTACGAAAATAGATGAAAAGACGGGTCATACAGAATTTAAAGTAATAGAAGAAAATGAAGATATACAAGTAATAACAGTGGATTATTTCGAGAAACCAATTGCTATTTTTATGATTACACCTGATTATGATACCTCAAATCATGTTATTGCTTCTATTTTCGTAAGGCAGCTTTATTTTATATTGGCAAAGGGTGCATCCCTCGCTCGTGGAGGGAAATGTCACCGTGAAGTAGTTTTTTGCTTAGATGAGTTTGGAAATATGCCGAGTATTGAAGGAATGGCAAATATTATCACGGTTTGTCTTGGTAGAAATATTCGCTTTAACCTTGTAATCCAGGCATATGCACAATTGAAAAATAAGTATGGTGAGGATGCAGATACGATTGATGGAAACTGTGGGAATACCATTTACATTCTAACTAACGATCAAGAAACCGCCGAAAAAGTTTCTAAAAAACTAGGGAATCAGACGATTAATCTATCTTCCCGAAGCGGAAAAGGTCTTTCTACTGATAAAAATAAAACGGAAAGTCTAGATCAACGACCACTGTTAACAGCAAATGAACTTATGAATTTTAAAGAAGGAGAAAGTGCAGTTATTCGTGTCATAAAACGTCAGGATAATAACAGAAAACGGATCAGACCTCGCCCGATTTATAATACGGGAGAAACAGCCTTAAAATACAGATGGGAGTACTTAGGAGTAGAGTTCGATACAGATAAATCTATTTTAGATATAGATATTGATTCTCTACATGATGATGTAAATCCAAAATCACTTATTGTAGATTTTCTAGGAGAAAGAAAATCAGAACAAATTGAGAAAAAAACATCAGAACCAGAACAGGAAGATTTGCCACCAGTAGAGACATCGCAGCCAGTAGAAGAGCCAACAATGATGGGTATTGATGAAGAGATTCCGGAAGAGGCATTTCAGCAGGAAGACAGCCCGTTTGATTCCCTTTCCATTGAAAGTTGGAAGGAAAAAACGGTTAATGAATTTTTTGAATCTGATTTAGCGGTTTTGAAACTGGTTGATAAGTTCTTTTTAGCGCAGTTAGGCAAGTCATTAGATGAAGTTGAAAATCAAGAAATGTGCGAGTTTTACAGTGAATTTCAAATGTTGGCTCACAATGACCACATCGACAAAAGTGTTTATCAAGCAGTCGAAAACAAGATTAATCGAATCTTGCGTGATTTAGAAGAAAAAGAACAAGTAACAAGTTAGAAAGCACTCAAATGATTGAGTGCTTTTTTGAATCCAAATATAAAGGGGGAAGAGGTAATGGGTGTACCGACAATAACGGATAAAATGCAATTGATTTTAGATAGCTACTCGCCATTTGTGACAGAAGAAAATGAGGTCATTCTTGGTCTAGAAGATGCAGTTCTTTTCCTTTCAGTAGATCGGGAACAAAAAGGGAAATTGATTATTCGTATCGACAGACTAAATGAGAGAGTGAATTGGACAGCAAAAGAAGTATTAGGGAAATAGCAAGCATGAGAGGAGGGTAAATAGTGAAAGATGAAGAGATTTTAAAGGTTTTAGAATCGTTCTCGGATTATCTTCAAGTAGGAGACATCGTGAATTATGTATTGCGTTGGCTAGGATGGTTCCTAATTGTAGGATTATCTTTAATTGTAGATGCTTTAGAAGGTGTGACAGATGCCATACTGGGGATTAAAGGATTCTTTAATTCACCGGAAATACAAAATTTTGTTGATATGTTATATCCATTGTTTGTCGTTCTTTTAGCCATTTCGTTTTTATATATTGGCTACATGTTTATTATGAATAAACAAATGAATCGTTCTCAAATTATCATCAATATTTTCATAACATTGAGTGTACTTTGTTTATTAAGTACTGGTATGACAAAGGTCGATAAGTTCACCGATGATGCCATAGCGGTTGTGAAATCTGAACAAAAGGGTTCTTTAAGTGATGAAATTATTAAGAAGAATATAACGGATGTTGCAGTAATAGATCAAAATGGATGGAAAAAGAAAGAAGATATGAATCCGAAAAATAATATTCCGGAAAAAAGCATTAGACAAATTGATATTACTGAAAAGATAGATAAAGATTTTGAATTTGCGAAGGATAAGGAATTATCTGAGGGTGGTCAAGATATTCTTAAGTATAAAAGGATAATGGATGGGATGGGAGTCGCATCTTTAGCTGAATTAAAAGATGGATGGTTTGATTTCTTTCCAGAAAAGTATTATCGCTGGCATTGGAATTTCTGGAATATATTCTTTACTTTACTGATAACAGGATTAACTTTGTTATTAGTAAGTATTAAATTAGCTAGATTATTTTATGAGTTAGCATTTAACTACTTGTTAGCGAATCTATTAGCACCAGCGGATGTTGCGAATGGTCAAAAGTTAAAAGCTGTGTTATCCAATATTCTCAATATATTTATAGCAACGATTATGATATTCCTATCTTTGAAGCTATATCTAATGGGTACGGCATTCCTCCATGACAAACTAAATGGTGTACCGTATCTGATTGCATTAGCCGCATTTAGTATGGCTGTTCTAGATGGTCCAGCAGCTGTAGAAAGGTTATTCGGTATAGATATTGGGTTAAAGAGCAGTTGGGGCATGTTAGTAGGTGGTTTCGCACTTGGTAAAGGAATTGGCAGTCTCGCAAATTCAAAACCAATGAAGAGTCTCGGAAATATGATCGGAAAAGGAGCAAAAGGTGCAGCAGAAGGAACTAGTGTTGCAACAGCTAAAACAGCAAGTGCGGCAGCGATGGCAACGGGTGGCGTGGCTGGTCTTATAAGTGGTTTGAAAAAAGGGAGTGAGTCTGAAAATAAAGAGTCCTTGCAAGATCAAATGAAAAAAGCTGGTGAGAAGAAAGCAAAGGGAAATGAGTTAGCAAATAAGGACAAAGAAAAAGGTAACTTAAATAAGGAAAAAGATAAAAAGAATGGTGGTACGCCATCTATTCAAGAAGACATGAAAAGAGGAGGGAACGAAAACCCTGGGATAGCAAATGGGCAAGAATCGGGAACAACTAGTCTTCAAGATGAGATGAAAGAAGCTGGAAAAGAACAAGGAGCGAGTGAAGGAAATCAAACACCAGGAACAGTAAGACAAGGAGCAAATGAAGGAGGTCAAACACCAGGAACAGTAAGACAAGGAGCAATTGAAGGAAATCAAACACCAGGAACAGTAAGACAGGGAACAAGTGAAGGAAGTCAAACATCAAGCCCGGCACCAGTAGAAACACCGAGATCAGTACCAAGTGGAGGAAGCCCGGCACCAGTGGAAACACCGAGATCAGTACCAAGTGGAGGAAGCCCGGCACCAATGGAAGCTCCAAAATCAGCACCAAGCGGAGGAAGCCCGGCATCAGCCGACATCGTAACGGTGACACATAGTAGCCCAATTATTCCTTATGAAAGTGATAAAGAAGTGGCAGCAAGTAGAAGTAAGGAAACACGGACATTGGGACAATATACAACGGATAAAGTTAAACATACGACATCATCAGTGAAACAAAAAGTAAGAGGAGTACAAGAACGAATTAATACTTCTGAAACGGTACAAAATACAAAGCGTTTTTATCAAATGGGTCAAAATACGGGTAAAAGTTGGAGAGATATCGTGAACAAAAATAAAAAGAATACGGATAAAAAATAAGCGTAATCGTACGCTTATTTTTTATTGTCGAAAAGGAGGGAATCCCGATGAGAAGCTATCGGATTCCGAAGGAAATCAGTACAGAATTACGGATTAATAAAGTTCTTTACTTAATAGATTTCTTTTTATTAATTGGTTTATTAGTTGTAACGATGATTCTTAGGAACTTCGTACATGAGTCCTTTCAGTTACCATTTATTATTTTCATGGTAGCTATTGCAATTATCATGATTTGGCGACCAAGTACGAATCCTCAAAAACGAATGTATGAAGTATTGATTATTACATTGCTAAGAAGGAAAGGTGCATATTGCGCCATTGATAACGATCAATAAGGGAGGGATCACATATGGCGTTATTCAGCGAAAAAGATGTAGAAAAAGAAGAGCTAAAACAACTAGAGAGACCAAAGAAAAATGCATTTCGATTTAACGAAAAAAATGTAAAAGAATCAATTTCTGAACCAAAAGAAATTGTGAAGGTGGTACCTAACAAAAAGAAAGAAGAAAAAACGAAGGTAGAACCAAAAGTAAAAAAACAGAAGAAAGAAAAGCCAAAGAAAGACCTTTCGAAAGAGAAAAATCCAAAACTGTTAGGCTTTTTATCTAGAAAAAAGAAAGAAGCACCACCAAAGGTAAAGAAAAGTATTGCGGAAATTATGCAAATCGTAGACATGACGGAGGATGGCATATTTGAGCTGAAAAATGAGGAATTTTTAGAAATTCTTCAAGTAGAAGGTGACGATATGTTCTCTAAGAATAGCGATGAGCAAGCTTTTGTTATCTTCTCACATGCGTATTTTTATCAAGCTTACAAGCAGTCCATTAAACTCGTTTTTTTAAACTTTCCATGTCAAACAACCGAACAGCAAAGATATATAGAGAAAAAAATAAAAGAATGTACCAATCCTTTGTATGAACGAATTTTAAATCAAAAGTTAAAAGAACTGCAGTTTTTAGAATGGGGCAGAACCAATCGGGAAGCCTTCTTATTTATTTACGGAGAAACGGAATTAATCGTAAAAGAACGTGTGGATGCAGCAAAGCGATATATCAAGCGCTCTACCGAGCTATTAGAGGTGGATGAAGAGAAAAAGTTAGAGCTTATGTTTAAATTGTTTAATCAAAATGCAAAATTAGGAACGAAAAATATATGGTAGTAAGGGGGAAACAATATGTTTGCGTTCAAAAGTAAAAAATCCAAAAAGGAAAAACAAGAAGAACTAAAAAAGAAAAAAGGTTACAACCCTTATTTAGTGGCTAGAGTTCAGCCACAAGGGGGAATTAGTTTTAAAGAAAGTTATTTTCAAACAGGTGATGGATTAGGTACTTGCATTCATGTTTATGATTATCCAACAGAGGTAAATGATTTTTGGTTAGAGCAAATTATGAATATGCCAAATGTGATCACAACATTAGATGTCATGAGTGATAATCGAAATGAAGTTGTTGAATCGATTAATAAATCCATGAGTGAACAAAGTGTTCGGCATGATACAGCAAAGGATAATATAGATCGGATCGATGCAAAAAATGAATTTTTAGAGCTGGAAGCTCTCTATACGGATTTGAAACAAGGTGAGGTCATGAAACGTATTCACATTCGTATTTATGTTTCCGCTAGAACAATAGATGAGCTAGAAAAACAAGTAAAAGAAATCCTGGAAACATTAGAATCTTATAATTTTCGAGGAGCTGTCTTTTTAAATGAACAAGAGTATGAATGGGATGCACTCGTAACGAGCTTTGATACACAAAAAAATTATGTGAACCGAAGAAAAGGGAAAGAAATTCCGGCAGTCAGTTTGGCTGGTGGGTGTCCGTTTCATTATTCCTATTTGCACGATCCATACGGTACGTATTATGGAACAACGAAAACAAAAGGAAATGTTATTTTTGATATTTTTCATAAAGACAATCAAAGAAAGAGTTATAACGGTGTAATGGTTGGAAAGTCTGGTGCGGGTAAATCAACATTGTTAAAAAAGAAAACGGTGGATTATGCAAGTAAGGGTCACTTTGTTCGGGTATTTGATGTTGTAGAAGAGTTTACAGATACAGTAGAAGAGCTAGGTGGAAAGACAATTGCGTTAGATGGATCACAAGGTCAGATTAACCCACTTCAAGTATATAAGACAGCAGAAAGTGAGGAAGTCAGTTTTACCCAGCATTTATCTAAACTGACAATTATTTATCGGTTCATTGCACCAGAAGCAAAAGATGATGAAATT
Source organism: Bacillus sp. MMSF_3353 (assembly GCF_030733445.1). Classification (NCBI taxonomy): domain Bacteria; kingdom Bacillati; phylum Bacillota; class Bacilli; order Caryophanales; family Bacillaceae; genus Bacillus; species Bacillus sp. MMSF_3353. Next base: position 17,214 of record NZ_JASHJA010000041.1, on the reverse strand, counting down.
AAAGAATATGAAAATTTACTTCGTAAACTATATATTCGTATGGGATTATGGAATGACGAAAAAGGAGCGAAAAATGAAATTACAACAAGAACACCAAACGAGTATCCCATTTTCTCAAACTTTTTATCTTTTGTTCGTGATGAATTATATGAGGATGTAGAAAATAGAAAACACCATGAGAATTTAGGAGAAAGCAGAAAACATCGTTTAGAGTTGATTGAATTGAATCTTGTAAATTTAGTAGAAGCATATGCAGAATTATTTGATGGGCCAACTACAATTGAAGATTTCAAGAAAGAACAGGTTGTATCTTTTTCTTTACGGAATATATCCAGTTTTAAACCAGAGGTATTCCAGGCACAGATTTTTAATGTGTTAAATCTCCTTTGGAATGAGATGATTTCAAACGGTGCGCCTCAATTAAAAGCCTTTAACAAAAAGCAACTTGCGTTTGAAGATGTAGTTCGTTATTTCATTATTATTGACGAGGCACATCATATCATAAATACGAAAAAAGAAAGCGCCCATGCGCTACAATTTTTAACAAAACTTAGTCGTGAAGATCGAAAATATTTTGCAGGGCTTTTATATGCAAGTCACACGATTCGGGATTTTGTACCGGAAGGATCTTCACAAGAAATGATTGATGAAATTAAAAAGTTATTTGAACTTACACAGTACAAATTTATTATGCAGCAAGATAATAACAGTTTAGATATGTTACGAAAAGTATTTGCAGGACAGTTAAGTGAAAGTGAGATTGCAGCGATTCCACATTTACCAACAGGGGATGTCATTTTAAGTATTGGAGCTGTAAAAAACATTCACTTCCATGTAGAAGTAACAGATGAAGAATTGATGTTATTCGGGGGAGGTGCTTAATACCATGCATCTAGTTTTGAAGGTTATACCAAAGAAATGGCTCATCACTTTAGCGCTACTTGTGATGGGTCTTTTTTCTTTTCTTTTACTTGGAGTTATGAGTATTTTTATTGCGGCAATGGGGGGCGAAAGTGGAACGGACGCAGGGGATATTACGTATACAGGTGAAGGGCAAGTCATGAATGTTTCGCCCGAAGTTTTAAAATGGGAGCCTACGATTCGAAAGCATGCGAAAGCCTTTGGTGTGGAACCATTTGTAGCTTTAATGCTTGCACAAATGATGCAAGAAAGCGGAGGACGTGGTAGTGATCCGATGCAGAGTTCCGAAGGCGCATTTAATACGAAATATTGTAAATCACCAAACTGTATTACAGATCCAGATTACAGCATTTGGGCAGGTGTACAGGAGTTTAAACATGCGATAGAAAGAGCCAGAGTAACGAGTCCTGGTGACATGGATCATATCAAAACAGCCCTCCAAGCGTACAATTTCGGAACAGGATTTTTTGATTTTGTAGGTGCAAATGGTGGCAAGTATACGAAAGAATTAGCAATCAAATTTTCACAACAACAGTATCAAAAAGTAAAACATACTGGCATGTATCATTGCCTTAGACCAGAAGCCGTACCATATCAAGCGTGCTACGGCGACATTTTGTACGTTGACGCAGTTTTAAAATATTATCAGCCGGGTTCTGTCGTTTCTGGTGGAGGAGGAAATCCAGGAAGTGGAGGCAGTAGCGGTTCAAAAGTTGCCGATGTAGGTCGCCAATGGATAGGGCGTTCTACCTATGTATTTGGTGGAGGACGTAACACAAATGACATCGCTAGAGGGATTTTTGATTGTTCAAGTTTTGTACGCTGGGCATTCGAACAAGTAGGGATGTATACCAGTCCGATAGGAGCTGTAAGTACGGAAACATTAAACAAAATTGGTACAAAAGTATCAGCAAATGATATGAAACCGGGTGATGTTATTTTCTTTGATACCTACAAACATGACGGACACGTTGGCATTGTAATTGATAAAAATACTTTCATTGGATGCCAAACGAATAAAGGTGTTTCTATTGAAGATTTAAATAATCCGTATTGGAAAAAAGTCTTTTCTGGTCATGTAAGAAGGTTCTAAAAACTGAAAGAATAGGAGACTAAAAGAATGAAAGATAAACGAAAATCTTTGTTTATTGTGTTTGTCATTTTAGTTGTAGGTGTAACAGCTTTTAATATCTATTTGAGCAAAAAATCAATGAGTGATGGCAAAGAAAAACAGTTAAAACTTTCAAATGAATTACTAACAAAACAAAATGAAGACTTAAAAAAACGACTGGATAAGGTGCTTCCTTCCGCACAAGAACAACAGAGAAGGGCGTATTTATCGACAGCCGAAACGTTTATCCAATTATCATTTCATCGAGAAAAAGAAGGCTACAGTGAGCGAAAAGAAAAAGCAAAATCCATTATGAGTGAAGAACTATTACAACAATTTTATCCAGCTGATAAATATGAATTAGGAGATACGTATAAAACGAAACCAATAGAAATGAAGTTTTATTTACAAGAAAATGAACCCGATAAAGAGGAGGTAAATGTGTTAGCTGAATTTATAAATGTCACGACAGATTCAACGCAAAACCGAGAAGAAAAAGTAAACAATGTGTTACGAATCATCATGAAAAAAGAAAATGAAACATGGCGAGTTACAAGTGTGGAAGAGTTAAATATGAAAGTTTTATAACGGAAAAGGTGGGGTGAGAGTGTGATAGGAGCAATTGGTAAGAAGAGTGAAAGAATCAATCTAAGAAAAAATAAGTCATGGATCTACTTAACAATTATCAGCTTTCTATTTTTGGGTTTTTTCGCTTTCTTGACATCAAAAATTTACATGCCAAACGATGAAAAACTATTCCATACAGAGACAAATAAAGTAATTAAGTTGTCGGGTATGGGGAAATTGGTTGTAGAGAAAAGGGAATACAATCCACACAAAAACTTTATACAAATTTACTTTCGATTAGAAGGATATGAGGAAACCGGATATACATTTAAGGCACAGCAAAAAGCAAATCCAGGTGTTCAGTTACCTGTCAAAGTATTGTATGAGGAGAACGGAAAATACGTAGTAGAAGTAAAAGACTTATCTCCGAATTGGGGAGCGTTAGCTTTCGATATTTACAATAAAAATGGTGAAAAAGAACAAATGGATATTCGTAAATTCACACAAGATGTGAACGAAGCTGAAGAAGAAAATGCAGCAACAAAAAGTCCGAATAAATTAGTTCAGACGATTTTTACCGATCAAAGAAAAACAAAAGCGAATGACGAATTGATAGCTGAAGATAAAAAAACATATGAGTTGGATTTTATAGAAAGAGACAAAAAGGATATCGAAACAAAGATAAAAAATTATGGGAAAGCAATCAAACTGGAAGAAGAAAACGCAAAGACAGTTTATGAAAAAATAAAAGAACTACAAGATGAAATGAAGTACCAAACTGAAGCAGAAAAAACGGAAACACAATCAAAAATAGCATCCCTAGAATCAAAAATAAAATCATCAGAAAAGAACGTGGAATTGTTTAAAGGAGAACAAAAAATTGCACGAGATAAAATCAAAAAGTTAGATCAAAAGGCACAAGAAATTAATAAAAAGTGAAAAAAGTCATGTCGTCAGTGAGTACTCACCAGTGATATTTGAGTACTCACTGAGTGCTCATCTGTTGGTTTTTGTATCGTCAGTGAGTACTCATTAGTTTAATTTGTGTCATCAGTGAGTACTCACCTAGAGGATTTTCTTGCCCCCATCGTTTCGCTAGGCTCCGCCTAGCCCCACACCCTCGGTGGGGGCAGAAACCCCTTATGCTCTTCTCACTATTTTTTGATCTCTACCCAGAATTGCAGAAAGGAGCGGAAATTGTGAATCTAAAAATAAGAGATATAGATCCAGTTGCCTTAAAGAAAATAGATGAAATGGCAAAGAGAAAGGGAATATCCCGGCAAAAATTTTTGAAAGCTCAAATTGAAATGCTGGCATTTTTTCAGCAACAAAATAAAAGGGAAATGGAATTAGAAAATCTCATTGAAAAGAACATCCATATGATGAGTGATTGTTATAGCGTAATGGAAAAAATGAATGAGTTTATTCAAATGATGATGCAGGATGATGAAAATGAATAATGCTGTTCCTGTTCAGTCTTCCGTCACACCAGGTGTTGTTTTAAAAACGAAATTTGTGTTGCCAAATTCGGATGCATTTCAAAACTATATTGACTATGTAGATCGGGAGGAAGCGAAAAGTGAAGTGAAGTTGAATCCGAAAATGTTCGAAACGTATCAAGACTATATGGGTAATTCAGAAAAGACATCGGCACTATTTACGGAACACGCAAATCGTTTAACAGAAAGTGAGAAAAAGTCCTTAAAGGAAATGTTTAAAACCGCTCATGAGAATGGAAGTATCATGTGGCAAGATGTCATTTCTTTTCATAATCCCTGGCTAGAGAAACAAGGAATTTATGATGAGAAAACAAAAACGTTGGATGAGAAAAAGTTAATGGATGTAACAAGGCTTATGATGAAGGAAATGCAAAAAAGAGAAGGGTTGGAAAAAAGCTCTATTTGGTCGGCAGCCATTCATTTTAATACGGATAATATTCATATTCATGTGGCAACTGTTGAACCATTTCCAACGAGAGAACGTGGTAAAAGAAAACCAAAAACATTAGATTCGATGAAGGGTAAAGTCGTAAATAATTTGTTAGATCGTAAGCAGGAACAAAAACAAATTAATGATCTGATTCGAAACAATATGGTGGGAAGGAAAAAAGAAGATTCCGTTTTTGATTGGCGTAATCAACATTTGAAACCATTGTTTTTACAAATCTATAAACAGTTACCAAGTGATAAAAGACAGTGGCAATATAGCTACAATACGATTCAACCATTAAAGCCGCAAATTGATGAATTAAGCAGTCGGTATATTCAACATCATCATAAAAAAGATTACGATCAGTTTCTCCAAAAGTTAGATAAAGAAGTGCAAGTTTTTAAAGAAGCATATGGGGAAGGAAAGTATGATAAGAAGCAATATGAAAATTATAAAACGAATAAAATCAGTGATCTGTATAAAAGAATGGGCAACGCTTTTTTACAAGAAATGAAGGCATATGATAAAGAACAAAAAAGAATCCATCACATGAAAAAATCAAAGTCATTTCGAAAATTTCAGCAGAATGTATCTATTCAATATTCTATGAGGAAAGTAGAAAGTGCTTTTAAAAGTGAATATGAAAGCTGGAAGAATCAAAAGTATTATGAGCGTATGCAAAAAGAGAGTGCGTATCAAAATGAAAGGGGTTATTAAATGAGTACAATTAGAAGACAGGTAACGATGGATCAAGCGACAGAAGATTATATAAATGATTATATGGAAGAACACGGAATTCGATATACAGGCGAAGCAATGGGACGAATTTGCAAGGAGCATGAAGCGGCAAAAAATACAGAATGGTCGTTAAATTATGTAACGGAAGTGGTATCAAAAAACTTACATGATGTGTTAAAAAGTGAACTAACAAAAATTCGTCTTGGTGCAAATAGTGCGGATAGAAACACACAGGTTTTAATTGAGTTATTAAATGGATACTTTTTTGCTAATGACTTGGATTTAGAAAGTATTATTACAACGGATAAAATTGAAGTAGGGGGTGTGAAGATGGCAAAAGAAGTCGTAGCGGAACGGATTAGTAACGCAAGACAAAAACGTTTAGATCATGAGGCATCAAAGAACAATGTAACGTAAGCTACATTGTTTCTTTTTATAAAAAAACAGGAGGTTAGTAGGATGTTATTATTTCATGAAGATATCGCATTAGGGGTCATCAAAGAGGTTGGAGAAGGTGAACTTGTTTTACTTGTAAAAGATGAAGAACTAACAATCAAAATTACACGAGAACAAGAGGAAGAACTTGCAGTTCATGTTATGAATCAAGAAAATATGTTAGTTCCGGTTAATGTGAAAACTCATGAGCTTTTCTTTGATACAGCTGAGAGATGGAATGAAGAAGAAATGGAGGAATTACAAAAAGCGAGTGAAAGAGTAGGAGAAGATCATGAGTAAAAGTTATAAGAAAAAATATCAAACGAAATCACCAGAAGAAAAGAAAGAAGCGGTGCAAGCTTTAACAAAAAAGATGGAAAAAAGCGTAGAAGGTTATTTTCGTACACCGGGAGATTTAAAAGAGTACTTAACGTTTATGGCAAAGTTTTATCACTATTCACCATCTAATATTTCATTAATACAGAGTCAATTCCAAGGAGCCACGGCAGTGGGTTCCTTTTCTTTTTGGAAAGAGAAAGGATTTCCGGTTAAGAAGGGTGAGAAAGGAATAAAAATCCTTGTTCCAAACCGAACTGTAGCAAAATTTAAGGACAAAGAAGGCACTTGGAAAACAGTAACTAAAGCAAATGAGGAAGAGAAGAAACAAATTGAATCTAAAAGCGTAGAAGTGATACCAGGTCGCTTATATTTTGCTGTCGGCCATGTGTTTGACGTGTCTCAAACAAACGCAAAAGCGGAAGATCTTCCTCGTATTTTTCCGAATCGTTGGCTAGAAGGGAGCGTTACAGATTACCAGAGTTTGTATAAAGGAATGGAAGCCATTGCGGAAAAAAACGATGTGAAAATTATTGCGCCAAAATCAGAACTGGGTGTCGCAAAAGGTGTGAGCTATCCCCTAACAAAAGAGGTTGCCTTGAATCCTAGAAACAGTGAATTACAAAATGTAAAAACACTTCTTCACGAATTGGCGCATGCCAAACTTCATACCGCAGAGACACGTATGAATTACACAGCACCAGAAAAAGAGTTTCAAGCAGAAATGACAGCTTACGCCGTTTCTTCTTATTTTGGGATTGATACAAGTGAATATTCGTTAGGATATTTAGCGAGCTGGACACAAGGAAAAGAAATGAAAGATAAAACCAAGTTGTTGAAAGAAGTACATGAAACTTCCATTGAATTCATCGAAACGATTGAAAGTAGTTTGGAAAAAGAAAAACAACAAATAAATGAAAAAGAGGTGGGAAGTATGGCAAAAGGAAATGAAAAACAGGATGAAAAAAATATCTTACTGGTGGAATACATGAGTTTAAGTAACACGACACAAGAACTTGTTTCTGTTGCAGAGTTAAGGGAACAAGCGGATAGAAACCGAGCGTTTGAGCCCATAGAAGGCGCAGAAAAATTGAGTGATAAAGAATTTATTGATGCATTTAACGAAGCGAATCAAGAAAAGTATGCAGCACTAAATCAAAATGAAATTAATCGTCCTACTATGTTAATTCAATGGAGCGACAACGAAACTTTTAAGAATAATCAACTGATCCCATTTGGAGAAGCCAATGAAAAAATGGCTGAAGTCATTTCAAGTATTGAAAAAGCAAGAGAAGAAGCTAAAGAAAGAGGTGTAACCATCCCTTTCAATCAAGCTCGTTATCACATTGCCGTTCCAAAAGAAGTAGATAGGGATTTTGGGAGAATGGAGCTTGTGAGTATGGATTGTTTCAGTATGGGGGATGGGGATTACAAGACCCCGTATGAACAAGTATTAAACGAGAAAAGGTATCTATCGGATGAAGTAAAACAAGCGTTACGAGATGAGGTGGTGAACCATAGAAATAACAAAGAAATACCGATGGAAAAAGCACAGGAAAGTCCATTAGAAAAATCGAAAGAGACACCCAACCATTTAGTAACAATTGAAGTATTAGCAAACGGTATACAAGATGAAGAGCTTGCAAGAATCCATATGATGGATGCCGTTACGAAAGATATCAATTATTTGTCTGTATGGAATCAAGATAAAACAGATCGGGACGATTTATATATTTCCCTATTGGAAAAGAACGGAAACCGAGAAAATGTCTATTTAGATAACATTTTGAAACCAGATTTATATGAAAAGGTTCAAAGTTCTATCTTTGATGGAAGAGGAAATTTGTCATTTGTTGTTTATGAAAAAGATGCAAATATGAGTCTAGATGAAATCGTAAAAGATGAACGATATGGACGTTTAATTGATAAAGCGGAGAGACAAAAAGATTACTCATTTAATGAAAAAGAAGTGGAATTGTATAAAGAAATGAAAAAAGAAGGGTATGCACCTATTGCCTCTTTAGATCAACAAATTCAACCTACAAAAGAAAAAGAGTCAACTACATTTGATAAGGATTTAAGTTGGAAATACGAAGCATACAGACGTTCACAATATGAAGAAACACCAGATGATATTGATAGTATTGTCACTCGTGTAAAAGCTCAGGAGCGATATTATACAACAAAGTATATTTCGATTGATAATGAGCTAGTAAGCCGGGAACACGTTGTAAAATTAGAAAACCAGGTGGATGAGAAGCTTGGAAAGGAAGGAATAACGATGAATCAGTCTACAACTTCAAAGGAAATAGATGTAGATAAAAAATTTCAGCCATTGAACGGAAAACAAACGAATGGAAAAGAAAAAGAAAAGGAACCAGAGCCTGGTAATGTAGACCAGTCGAAGGCTACAAAGAAATCGGGTAGAAAAAAAGAAACAATGGAAATGGAACGATGAAAAATTTTATAACAGGAACACCAGATTAAATCATTTTTTGTTACTCAATTGAGAAAACGGAAAGTGATTTTTTTATATCCAGAAAAGAAAGAGGGTAAAAGAAAAGCCCTCTTTCTTTTTTATAGAACGAAAGGAGTGAATGTCATGAATGTATGGCTGTTTGCAGGCTGTATGTTCCTTGTAGCTGTCTTTTTGAACACGTCGCTATTATTTGGTCAGATAATGGTGAAAAAGCGGAGAAATAAGAAATGGAAGCATGAAACTGAAATTACAGATTAATAGGAGGTATTACGTATGGGAAAAACATTGTTTATTGCTGAAAAGCCGAAGGTAGCTGTTGAATTATTAAAATCACCTAGATTTAGAAACTCACAAAAGTATCCAGGGAGTAAGCCGTATTATGGCTACTATGAAAATGAAAATTACATTATTAGTTGGTGCCGAGGACATTTATTAGAGCTAAAACATCCCGAAGAGATGGATGAACGATACAAAGAATTCAAATTTGATCACTTGCCAATTATTTTAGAGCCGGAATATAAAGCGAAATCGGATAGTCTCGAACAAATTCAAATATTAGTTAAACTGTTAAATCGTCCCGATGTAGATCATGTGGTCAACTCCTGTGATGCAGATAGAGAAGGTGAGCTTATCTATCGTGAGATAGTTGAACATGCAGGTGTGAACAAGCGAGAATCCCGTCTTTTTATTTCTTCCTATGAAGCCGCAGAATTAGAAGGAGCATTAAACCGATTAGAACCAGGAACAGACTATGACGGGCTTGCTCAATCCGCTAAAGCGAGGCAATACCTGGATTACATTCTAGGAATTAATGTTACGAGAGGTTGTACATCCAAACTAGCAAGAAACCAATTCTTATTGGCTTCTGGTCGTGTTCAAATGTGTATCTTGAATGAAATCCGTCAAAGGGAAATCGCTATTCAAAATTATAAAGAACAAACCTATTACAATTTAAAGCTACTAACGGAAAATGGTTTATCACCAGTAATGAAAACAGAAGATCAACTGATAGATCCATCGCCACTACAAAAGCTTGGAGATAGCTTGAAAGAAACGAATGTAATTGTAACGGAATTTAAAGAAAGCAATAGAAAAAAGAAACCAAAATTATTATATAACTTAACGGATATCTACAAAGATGCTCACGCCAAACTGAAGATAAATGCGGAAACAGCAAAAAAGCATATTCAGAGTTTGTATGAAGAAGGCTTTATTACATATCCTCGTTCTTCATCCAGGCACTTACCTACAGAACAAGTGGAACGAGTGAAAGAAGTAATGACAGCGTTAGAAAAAAGCGCCTATGCAAATCTCGTACAACAAGTAATTCCATCTTCTATTACGAAAAAGCATTCTACTTTTAATGATGAATTAGTCAGTAGTCACTTTGCCATCATCCCAACAACAAAATTATTTGTCGGGACCAACCGAGAACCATTAGAAAAACAGTTATATGACTTAATTGTAAAACGATTTATCGGTAATTTTATGAAACCAGCAATCTACCTGGTAAGAGAAGTACATTTTATAGATCAAGAGGGCAACACATACAGTACAAAAGAAAAAATCCTACAAGAGAAAGGGTTTCTAAGTGTGTTTCAAGAGGATATAGAAGAGGGGTCAGTTGAAGCATTCCAGATACCTATTTTACAAGAAGGAGATTCTTTCAGAATCGTTCAGTATGACTTGATTGAGTCTCGAACAAAGAAACCAGCCTTTCATACGGAAAGTTCCATTTTAACCTTTATGGAAACGGCAGGCCGTAAATTAGATGATGAACATTTGAAGGAACTCATGAAAGGGAAACGGATTGGGACAGTGGCAACAGAAGAAACATTTATTCCGAAACTGTTAGATCGTAGCTATATTGATATCACCAATAATCAAATTCGAACGACACCTATTGGTCGTGCGTTTATAGATGCATTTCCGGTAGATACAATTAAAAATCCAGCTTATACGGCTGAAATGGAAGGGATGATTTACATGATCGAAAAGGATGAAATGAATTATGAAGAATTCGTAGAAAAAACAAATACGTTTGTAAAAGATACGGTGGAACAATTAGGCGCAATGGATGATAAGGTGTCGGATAGCATTATTAATACCTGGAATCAGCAAATTGAGGTGTGCAAATGCCCTTGTAGAAAAGGAAAAATCCTTCATAAAGGCAATTTTTATGGGTGCAGTAATTATCCGGAATGTGAAATCTCCTTACCGAAAAAAATTAAAGAAAAAGCGATTCCGGAGGCGCAAGCGAAAAAGTTGTTTGAAGATAAGAAAACAGATCTTTTAAAAGGATTTAAGTCCAATGAGAAGGAGTTTTCCGCTTATCTCGTATTACATGAAGGAAAAGTTAAATTTCAGTTCCCAACACAAGAGGAGCTGTCATTTGGTAAATGTCCAAAATGTAAAAAAGGGGATATGCTTCATCGTAAAACATTTTATGGATGCACAGAGCATAAAAACGGATGTGATTTTATGTTACCAGCCAAAATGAAAGGGAAAGCAATCCCTGGCAATCAAATGAAGAAGCTACTTCAGTATAAAACAACAGATTTTATCAACGGCTTTCAAGGAGAAAAGGGAGAATTTACAGCAGCTATCTATATGGAAGCGGACGGAAGTTTGAAATTCCGTTTTCCAACGACTGAAGATCGTACCATTGGTAAATGTCCATTGTGTAAGAGTAGGGTTCTTGTAGGGAAAAGTAACTACTTATGTGAGAAATATAAAAAAGGCTGTGACTTCATTATTTTTGGTACATTCTCTGGTAAAAATTTAAGTAGTAACCATGTGAAAAAGTTATTAGAAAAGAATGTAACGGATCAGATCAAAGGGTTTATCTCAAACAAAAACGGGAAGAAATTTGACGCTCGTTTATCATACAGCGTACAGGAGAAGCGATTAAAATTTTTATTCGGCAAATAAAAATAAAATGTATCAACTATAAGTAGAAAAAGAGGACTAGGAAACGGAATAGTCCTCTTTTTTATTTCATTTTATAGAGTAAAGGGGGGATTCCGTAATGGCATATGTCAGTGCGGAGGATGCGATGAAAGCAAGAAAAGTTGACTTGATTTCATATCTGGAAGCAAAAGGAGAAACGTTTAAGAAAGAAGGTAACTATTATCGTCATACGGAGCATGACAGTCTCATCATTAAAGGCAATCAATACGCTTGGAATAGTCGAGGGGAAAAAGGATATGGAGCGATTAGCTTTGCGATGATGTACTATGACATGACGTTCCCACAAGCCGTGATGGACATTCAGAAGGGGGACTACAAAGAGTTTGATCGTTCAAAAGCTGAAGAGGAGCGAAAAAAAGAGCAGCAGCCTTTTAGTTATCCCAAACACCTGGAAGTAAATAAGCAAACAGAGATAAAAGAATATCTAATTCATGAACGGAAAATAGATCCTCGCCTGGTGAATTGGCTGATTAAAAAGGATCTTATCGCCCAGGATAAGAAAAATAACGTGGTGTTCAAATGGAGAGAAGAAGGGGGCAAAGGGCAAGTCATTGGTATGAACCGTCAAGGTACAGTCAAAATGGAGAATAAAAGAGGAAGCTTTAAGCAAATTGTCCCGAATTATGAAAAAATCAATGCCGGTTTTACGGTTGATGTAGGTAAACCAGATAAGATTTATTTTTATGAAGATCCAATCGACATGTTATCTCATTGGAGTATCAAGCAAAATAAGATACAAAATGCTCGCCTGGTGTCTATGCATGGATTGAAGTCAAAAACAGTGATTCAATCTTTAATGGATGCGAAAAAAGAAGGGCACGATATTAAAGAGGTCATCATGGCAGTTGATAATGATAAAGCTGGGAAAGACTTCATTCAGACAATGAAATGCTTTGTAGATCTTAAAGAGGATATTCCAAGGAATGAAAAGGATTGGAACGATGTCCGGAAGAAACAAGTGAGTGAGCAACAGGCAAAAGAAACAGCCCAACCAAAGAAAATGAAACCAATTAAAGAGGTGGAGCGAAGTGTCTAATCTACCAGAAATGCCAAACATATTACAAATTTTAATGTATGGTTTTATCCTTTATGTTCTTTTTCGTATGTGTAAATTCATGTACCGGAAGATCCAGGAGCGAAGAATATTAAAGCGAATGGCTAAGTCTGGTATTCGTTATATAGACAAAATGGACGGACATCAATTCGAAGTTTACCTAAAAGCTCTCTTTCGAGAGTTGGGTTATTCTCCAACAGTAACAAAACAGTCAAATGATTTTGGAGCGGATCTGATATTGAAGGGAAAAAATCGTATTGTAATCCAGGCAAAACGCTACGGGATGAAAAATAGAGTCGGTATCAGTGCCGTACAAGAGATATATGCAGCGCAAGCCTATTACAAAGCACATGAGGGCTGGGTTGTAACAAACAGTGTATATACAAGACAAGCAAAGGAACTAGCGGAAGCTTGTCATGTAAAACTAATAGATCGTGTAGAACTTCAGAAGTTGATTAATAAAATCAATCCCGAATATTCGGCTGAAGATGTGTATCAAGGGGTAAAACCTGCAGAACGAAAATGTCCAACATGTAAACATGATTTAGTCGTTCGTAATTCAAATAAAACAGGAAATAAGTTTTTTGGCTGTTCACAATATCCGACATGTACACATACAGAACCAATTAATACATGAGCTGTGATGAAAATCCGGCTCTTTTTTCATTTGTTTAAAGAATACATGAAAAAAATCAGTTCAACTAAAAAATGACCCTTCAGATTTAGTTGTATGCGGTTTTGGCGGGGTTATTAATATAATAAGTCATATTTGTTATGAAAACGCATGTAAAGGGAGAGAGGGGATTTAAATGCGTTTTTAGGTTTTTTATGGAAAATAAAAAGGGTAGCCATTATTTACGACTTAACCCTTTGTCTACGATCTGACGAATTGCTTCATTTCGGTTCTTCAGCTTATTTTCATGCCAATAATTTTCTATTTGTTCTACTTGTTCTTTTGTAAAAGTAACTAAAATTTGAGTGTACTTGTCTTTATTAACAGCCATATTGCAACCTCCTCTATAAAAAACATTATAAGTTATATAACTTATATTGACAACCAGAAAAATGAGTAATAGAATAGTTATATAAGTTATATAACTATATTGAGGAGGTTATTACATGGAACGGAAAGTTAAAAAGATGATGACTGATCTTCAATTTATTATGAATCATGGTCAAATCAGTGTAGATTTTATGGATTTAGGTTATAAAAGAATGCTTTTTAGTGCATTAGAAGCTACCGGAAAAAGGTTTAATGTGCATACCAATGAACATAATGAAACAACCTTGTTCTTAGAGTTAGTTTAGTAAATTTACGCAATGAGGAGCTGTTAATAATGGAGCAGTTAACTATTTTTGACGTAATGGATGAAACTAAAAATAAGCTTTATGAGGTATTAGAGAAGAATGGATTAAATTATAAAATTCATAAATACTATTTATATTCGAATTATGAAGGGGCTGTTCAGTATTATTATATAAGAACAACTGATAATACAATTATTGATTTGTGTCTCTCGGATTTTCCAGAAATCTTCGCTGTTCATGAAGGATTTAGCGATAAACAAATTAGAACGATTTACAATTGGAACTTATAAGCTATATAAATAATAAATTTAATTATTGGAGGAATGAGACATGAAAATTGGTGTATCTGAGTGGAAAGCATTGAAAAGAGAGACAAAGTTAAAGCTATTGCGTTATGCGATGTTAGAAAGTAAGTATAAGTATGCAAAATAAAAGCTCTTCATTTGCATAAGCAAACAAAGAGCAAAAGTCTGAGTTACCATCTGGGAAAGAAATTGGCAGGTTTCTTTCCTCTATATTTTAGCATATAAAAAGTTGTAGAGAAAAGGGGCATGTAGAATGGAAGAAGATCATATTTCCTTTCAGCAAGGGGTTAAAGAGTTTCTTATTATGATTGTCTGTTTTTGGTTCATTATGTTTCTCATGTATGGTGAAAGCCTGTTACAATAGAATGGAGTCGAAAGTCTAAATACCCTTAGGTAGCTCTCATAGGTGTAAGATCTATGGGGGCTTTTTTAATAAGTGATATATATAATTTCACGTACCGTAATATTTAATAAAAAATAAAGTACATAAGTAATAGTCTACATTTAATTTTGTGCTTAATTAATCCGCTTAATGGATTCGGTCTCGTCTGTTTTGGATACTATTTTGTGTGAAATGGAGATATTATCTTTATTTTGGTTAGATTTCTTGCGAAATATGTACCTAGAGCCGTATTTCAATTTAAATATGATAGTATTACACTTAGTATGGGCCTTATATTTTATTATTTTGTACTAATCATGGGGGTATGTATATGCGTAAATTGTTCAGTGGAAAACGTGTACTAGAAAGAGAAACAAACGAAGGTTCATCCTATTTTGTAGTGCCAGAAGAGAAATTTCAGAAGTATGTGGTGCTATGGGGATATTTAATCCCACACGGAGTTTTCAAGCAGCCTAATAAATGGGTAAATACGTATACTATCAACCCATTGGATAGATATGTTTTAGTAACAGAATTCAATCCTGAAGAGTATGAATATATGATTTACGAAGAAACAAGGGTTGCTAGAGAATTGCATCAAATATTAGAGCCTTATGGAATAGATATTAATAATGAATTTGAAGAGTTCGTAAAGTTAAAAGAGATTCCAAAAGCAGCTATAAGCAAAGTGAAGGACTGTTTATTAGAAAAAGAGTGTATGAATGAGTATCCAGAAGACTTTCCAGTAGTAGACGGCTATGAATATATAATTGAGGGACAGAAAAAGAAACTTTTTGTTGAAACTGAAACTTATGATAATGATGACACACTATATGACCAAACAGGGAATTTTAATCATAGTTATATCATTGAAACTTATCGTAAGACAGTTACAAATGGATTTATTTATGTATTTAAAACGCATGACAATGAATGGTATCAATATTATGCAGCAGACGCTAGTAAAGACTGTTGGATCATGAAAGAAGTATATGATGATGAGTTAGAAAATTTACCAATTTCATCTTATGAGCTAATTGAAACAGAGAAACGTAAAATTCCAGAAGAAGATTTAAAGGCTAATATTAGTTGGGAAGAATTACTCGATCCGAATAGGGAATGTGATTTCTATTACTCTGATAAAATGTTTGCGATGAGTTTCTTAGCTAATGAGGGCAGATATAATGTAGTAAACATTGACGGGGAATGGAAAAGATATAGTGAAATGGTCTTTAAAGGAGAAGAACCATTTTCTAAATGGGATGATTTAGCATATATTGGGACGTCTACACAAGGGGCAACTGAAGGAAGACAATTTACCCAAGAAGAAATGATGCAATTTGCAGTGTATATGCGAGAAAAGAGAGGGAATTCATCATTGCATTAATTAAAAGAAAAGCTATTATAAGGGTACAGCCGATATACATGTAATTTTGAGTCATAGGCTTACTTTTACAAGTATCTCGGTCGAACCCCAATTACACATAAATTATTAATAATTTCTGTTGTAATCCTGTGACGCATTTCTGTTGTAATCCTGTGATGCATTTCTGGTGTAATCCTGTGATGCATTTTTGGTGTAATCCTGTGATGCATTTTTGGCGCAATCCTGTGATGCATTTTTGGCGCAATCCTGTGATGCATTTTTGGTGCAATTCTGTGATGCATTTTTGGTGCAATTCTATGACACATAATTATTGTTATTTATTAACGTGTATGATAATATTGGTTATGTAGAATAATTAGTATATAAGTAAAAACCCCTTCCCAGCAAAGGAAGGAGTTAATCGTGCAAAAAGGTCAGCCAACCTTAAGCACTAAACTTGTTAATATTAGTGTTTTCTTCTCTTTTCTTTTGGAAATAGCCAGCCAGCTGTCCCGAAAGAAATAACCCAAATTGACATAGAAATAAAAAAAGTTGAATCATTAACGTAGCAGGCATACTCAAATACACATAAAGACTTAAAAGTAACACTACTGTTAAAGAAAATATCACAGCTGAAATTTGGAATCTTGCGTTTTTCCAAATTAGAAAAGGTGTAATCGGAATCCCTGCATTCAAAGAGGGACATAATGCTATGAATATATTAAGAAGCAGTCCTGGGATTGCATTCTTAATAAGAAATGTAATTATACTTGTAGTTAACATTTTAATCTATCCTTTCGTTTTTCATTTTTAAATGACTACGTTCTTACATAAGTTAGTGAATTATTGTCTTACACATCCTTTCCGTATGTAAAGTATTTATATTAAACGGGAGCCACCCGTGAATTTTAGCAAAACAAAAAGCACTTAAGAGAACTAGTTTTTCTAAAGAGTGGTTTTTGAATATATTTAAAAACGAATATACATCTACTTAATTAGCAATATTGAGTATGTAGAATTTAGCTAATCCTGGTTTAGGATTATTTTTTTTGGTTAAATATACCCCATATATTAATTATACCATATAATTGAAATACACCTGGTCTAGGAGCGCATATATGTTCAGAGTAAGAAAATTCCTCTACTTCTTTACGGACATAAACAGGGGGTTAATCGAGAAGCGTGTAAAAACGTCCATATTTTAGATTTCATCTCTTCTAATCAAACTTACCATCTTTTCCTTAAAATATTCTACATCATTATTTGTTCCTGATAACTCAAATTTTGATACAATAGGCACTTCATATTTAGCA
>NZ_JASHJA010000040.1:0-24332 GCF_030733445.1 Bacillus sp. MMSF_3353 | reverse complement strand
ATAATAGTTAGAGTTTTAATAATGAAAATAAAAATACATATAATTCACTGGTTGAATTTTATGTATTTTTATGCATGTATTATTATGGAATAGGTTCTTATGATGCAAAGGATTGAAATTAATATTTATACTAAAAATGGTCCACATGCTCGAGTCGCAGCTACACTTATAGCAAATTTGAGCGGAATACTTTTAATGATGAATCTATTTATGAAAAACAATCATTATTAGACCAATTGACTGTTGAAAAGAAAAGAATAAGGTATTTAGAAAGTAAATTGTCGAAATATAAAAAACTAAACAACTCTTTTCCAGACAGTATTAGTTATAGTGACACTTTAATGAAAACGCTCTTTGTTGCGAATAAAGTGGCAGAATCAGATTCTACGATCCTTATTACGGGAGAGAGTGGAACAGAAAAAGAACTTATAGCTAAAGGTATCCATAAAGCTAGTTTTAGAAAAGATAAGTCGTTTATTTTAGTAAATTGAGCGGCTATCTCCCCTAATTTAATTGAAAGTGAGCTATTTGGGCATGAAAAAGGAGTATTCACTGGAGCACTTCACATGAGGAAAGGGAAATTTGAACAAGCAAACAATGGAACAATGCTTTTAGATGAAATTGGAGACTTAAAGCTAGATGTCCAAGTGAAATCATTACAAGTTTTCGTAATAAAAGGGAATTGGAGGAGGTAAAACTATAAAATTAAATGTTAGGGTCCAGCGGCGACTAATGGAAAGGAATAGATGCCATGAAAAAATTTATTAATAATCCGGAAAAAGTAGTTAGAGACATGATTGATGGAATGTTGTTTGCACATTCCGATAAACTACAAAATATGCCTGAAACAAATATAATTATTCGAGCTAATAGTCCGTTTCAAGGAAAAGTGGCAATTGTAAGCGGAGGCGGGAGTGGTCATGAACCAGCGCATATAGGATTTGTTGGTAAAGGAATGCTTGATGCTGCTGTGATGGGCGAGATTTTTACTTCTCCTACACCAGACCAGATTTTGAAAGCGATTCAAAAAGTGGATACTGGAAGTGGGGTTTTGTTAATTGTAAAAAACTACTCAGGAGACATAATGAATTTTGAAATGGCTGCTGAAATGGCTGAAGCACAAGGAATCCCGATTGCTACAGTCATTGTTAATGATGATATTGCTATTGATAATAGTTCATACACTATGAGAAGAAGAGGAATTTCTGGAACAATCTTTGTACATAAAATAGCTGGAGCAATGGCTGAGAAAGGGGCATCGCTTAAAGAAGTTGAAGATGTTGCAAATAAAGTAATTGCTAATATACGTAGTATGGGCATGGCATTAAAAACGTGTACTATACCTGGAGCTGGTACAGTTGGTTATAAAATCGGTGAAAATGAAGTAGAGGTTGGTATAGGTATCCACGGTGAACCTGGAACTCATCGTATTAGTATGATAGCAGCTAATGAAATGGCTGAACTCCTTTTAGAGCGTATTTTAAGTGATATGCATTTGAAAATTGGTGACAAAGTTGCAGTAATGGTAAACGGCTTAGGTGGAACGCCGTTAATGGAATTATATATTTTAAATAAAACGATTAACACAATATTAAACAAAATTGGTATCGATATCTGTAAAACATATGTTGGGGAATACATGACAGCGATTGATATGGCTGGTTTTTCTATTACTTTATTAAAACTAGATGAACAATTAACTGCTTTGCTTAATAATCCAGCAAATACGACTAACTGGCGTGTACAATAGGAGGGGCCAACATGTATATTACACCAAGACATATCATCAATTGGATGCAACTCACTGCAAAACAACTTGAGTATCAAAAAAAAAACCTAACGCAACTTGATCAATTCATAGGTGATGGAGATCATGGTATTAATATGAATAGAGGGTTTAAAGAGGTTGAAAAAAAGATATTATATACAGCTTATGATGATATTGGAAATGTATTTCATGATATTGGAATGATACTTATTTCAAAGGTTGGAGGTGCATCAGGGCCTTTATATGGAACAGCATTTTTAAGAGCTGGTAGTGTTTTAAAAGGGAAAAATAAAATTACAATCAATGAATTAGGGCTTGCTTTTCAAGAATCTGTAAATGGCATCTGTCTAAGAGGAAAAACTCAGATAGGAGATAAAACAATGCTTGATGTTTGGGATCCTGTTTTGAAGTATATCCAAAGAAATGGAGAAAAAATAAAACCTATTGGTCTTATCATTTTTGCAAGAGAACAAATGGAAAAAACTAAGCCATTATTAGCTAAAAAAGGACGTGCTTCTTTTCTAGGAGAAAGGTCTATTGGTCATTTAGATCCAGGAGCAGTCTCATCTTTTATTATCTTTGAAACTCTATGTTTATCTCTTATAGGTGAAAAAGATATTGTTAATGAACTTAGGGAGCAATTGTGATGAGTAATGCAGGAATAGCTTTAGTTTCTCATGGTTATCTACTAGTTAAGAGATTTAAAAGCTTTACTGGCCCAATTAAGTTCCAGTGTTTTAATAGCTTCTGCAGGAGGAGTAGATAACGATGAAGTAGGTAGAAGCGTCAGATAAATTTAAGAGGCTATTTAAAATGAGAGAGTTGTAATTGTATTCCTAAATTTGGGAGGCGCTCTAATTAAGAGTGATTAAATCAAAATAGCAGATTCACCATCAATAGAGGGTCCTACGTAGCAGTTGTTGAATTAGGGATTGGCAAAACATTAGAAGAAATATATAAGATTTAAGGCTGTACTTGAAGCGAAAACTATTATAAAAATATAAAAGGAGCTAATCTTATGAGAATCGAAAGAAAATTAATTGTAACTCGTAAGGATGGAATTTATGCAAAATCAGCAAGTGAAATTGTAGATGGCTTAAGGGATTATGATTGTTCGGTTCAGTTTATATTTAAAGATAAAAAAGTTAATGCAAAGAATACCCTTCAATTAATCGATTTAGCAGTAAAAAGAGGAGCAGAAATACATGTAATTCTTGATGGGGAAGATGCCGATGATGCCCTTGTGTTTATACAATGGTTTTTGAAATAACAAAGGGGGTCATAAATATGTCTCCATTTATGGGGGAATTAATTGGAACCTTGGTTCTTATTTTATTAGGGAACGGCGTTGTAGCAGGTACTTTGCTGAAAAAATCCAAAGCACAAAATTCCGGATGGGTTGCAATTACTCTTGGCTGGGGATTAGCAGTTACATTCGCTATATATATAGTAGATAACATAAGTGGTGCACATTTGAATCCTGCAGTTACAATTGCTTTTGCTTGTATAGGGGTATTTCCTTGGAATGAAGTTCCTTCCTATATTGGTGCACAGTTGATTGGGGCTTTTTTAGGTTCAATATTTGTCTGGCTCCAGTATTTTCCGCATTGGAAAGAAACTAAAAATCAAGAAATTATATTGTCGGTGTTTTCTACAAGCCCTGCAATAAAAAGTTGGCCGTCTAATTTGTTAAGTGAAATTATTGGCACTGCGGTATTTGTATTTTCAATTTTAGCTATGGGTCATAATAAAGTTACAGATGGACTACTTCCAATAATAATAGGCGCGTTAATAGTATCTATAGGTTTATCTCTTGGTGGAACAACTGGATTTGCTTTAAATCCAGCTCGAGATTTTGCCCCAAGACTAGCACATCAAATCTTACCAATATGTAATAAAGGCTCTTCGGATTGGGGATACGCGTGGATTCCCTTAATTGGTAGTACTATAGGAGGAATCATAGGAGCTATAGGTTTTCAATTGATATATTAAGCACTTAATATATTAAAATTCAATTAGAAAGTAATTAGTTAACCACGTTTACTATCGATCATATAATGCGAAGGGGTTTTTAAGTAAAAAATGTATGCTAAAAAATCACTATATATTTCTTATAATGTGGAATTGTTTTATTCATAAAATGTTCAAATTATATCCATTGTGAAAAAATTCACAATGGATATAATGAATATATAATCGTTGTAGAGGATGATAGTGGTTTTATTCTTTTGAGAACTGATAAACGAGCTGCTTTTATATTGTTATATTCATGTGTTTTTTTACAAATATTATTATTATTTGATACATACTCTCTTTAAAGTTGAGCAAATATCCAATCTAACCAAGATCAAAAATACCAATGCCAAATATTCTTTTGCGACGAATCAACTCTTTTATCAAATTTCTGTCTTCAACTATAAACTGTTTTCTAGATAGCTATCTTTAGCAAACTGCTGACTCGTAAGAGGGGTTATTGTTTCTTTGTTTGTTATTTTGTATGCAGACGAGATAAATCATCTTATCAGATAGAACGGCAATGTTTTTAGTAAGTGGAATCGATTTCATTATACGAATAACAGTGCTTTTCTTTAGTTGGGAAAAGGATAAAAATGTATAGTCTGTCATTAAATTGAACTTTTGGTGAGTAACATATGCGTAATTAAAAACTTACATGGTATTTTTATCATTCGAAAGAACTTTAAATTGATTTCTGTCATGTTCGTTTGCATTGATAATCATGTTTTTCGAGATAAACGCTTTCCTTATCAATGAGGCAATTCGCAAGTGGAGTTTTACTCCTATTTTGGTTTGACGCAACTCAGTCTATTTATAGCTGGTTAGGTTTAGAGTAAGTGTATTTGAAATCACGATTTTCAACGGTATGTTCTTTCTATATTTTGAAAGCGTTTTCTTATAGTGGGTTATTTTATAAGATTATGAACCTTTTACCTAAGAAATTATGTGTTTTAAGTAATGATTTGAAAAATGATGAATTGGAGATTCACAAACTCATTTTTAGTAGTAAACAAAATTTTATAAAAGAAGTGAGATTTAAATAGCTTAGGAGGTGGTTTTCTCAAGGATAGAAAAATTTGGTTTTTGTTGGTTTTTAATAGTTAAAGATTGATGAAATGAAGAAGAAAAGTTGTGTTGGTTGCGTCAATTCAGAAAAAATTAGGATGAAATATTTAGGAGGTAGAGAGATGGTAGGGATTATCCTAGCAAGCCATGGCCAATTTGCTGAAGGCATTTTACAATCTGGCGCAATGATTTTTGGAGAGCAAGAGAACGTTAAGGCTGTTACCTTAATGCCAAACGAAGGGCCAGACGATTTGAGAGCAAAAATGGAAGCAGCAATTGTATCTTTTGATAATCAAGATGAGGTATTATTTTTAGTCGATCTATGGGGCGGTACTCCATTCAATCAAGCTAATGGCTTGTATGAAGAACACAAAGACAATTGGGCAATCGTTGCTGGTTTGAACTTACCAATGGTGATTGAAGCTTATGTATCCCGTTTATCAATTACGTCTGCTCAAGAAATCGCAGTACAAATCGTTAAAACAGCGAAGGAAGGGGTCAGAATTAAACCTGAAGAGCTGGAACCCAAAGAAAATACTGATATCGCAGTTGCTAAAGATGGAAAAGCAAAAGGAAAACTTGCTCCCGGTACAGTAGTTGGTGATGGAAAAATCAAGTTTGTTTTAGTCCGTGTGGATTCTCGTTTATTGCATGGTCAGGTAGCGACTGCATGGACAAAGTCTACACAACCAAATCGTATTATCGTAGTTTCAGATGCAGTGTCTAAAGACGATCTTCGTAAAAAATTAATCGAACAGGCGGCACCCCCGGGGGTTAAGGCCAACGTTATTCCAATCAGTAAAATGATTGAAGTTGAAAAAGATCCCCGTTTTGGTAATACTAATGCACTGGTATTATTTGAAAACCCACTAGATGTCCTGAGAGTTATAGAGGGTGGTGTGGATATTAAAGAAGTTAACGTTGGTTCTATGGCTCATTCAACTGGAAAGGTTGTTGTAAATAAGGTTCTTTCTATGGGAAGAGAAGATGTTGAGGCTTTCGAGAAAATGAAAGCAAAAGGCATTCATTTTGATGTACGTAAAGTACCTAATGATTCTCGTGCAAACATGGATGATATTCTAAAAAAAGCGAAGGTTGAATTATCGTAGTTACATAGCAAATTTAAATGAAATGGGGGATCATAATGTCTACTATAGAAATAATTTTAGTGATACTAATTGCATTTCTAGCCGGTATGGAAGGAATATTAGATGAATTTCAATTCCATCAACCACTAGTGGCATGTACACTAATCGGTTTAGTAACAGGGAACCTGGAGGCTGGTATAGTTCTTGGCGGTACACTTCAAATGATTGCACTTGGATGGGCAAATATTGGAGCAGCCGTAGCGCCAGATGCTGCATTGGCATCAGTTGCATCAGCGATCATTTTAGTATTAGGCGGACAAGGTGTTAGCGGTGTTGCATCAGCAATTGCAGTAGCGGTACCACTTGCAGTAGCAGGACTTTTCTTAACAATGATTGTTCGTACACTTGCTGTTCCTATTGTACACATGATGGATACGGCAGCTGAAGAAGGAAATATAAAAAGAATTGAAGTGTTACACATCGCTGCGGTGTGTTTACAAGGTATCCGAATTGCGATTCCTGCCGGAGCACTTTTATTTATCCCTGCACAAAGCGTTCAAGGATTTTTGGAATCAATGCCTGCATGGTTAACTGATGGAATGGCTATTGGTGGCGGAATGGTTGTTGCTGTTGGTTATGCATTAGTTATTAATATGATGGCAACAAAAGAAGTATGGCCATTCTTCATTATTGGTTTCGTAATAGCTGCGATTTCTCAATTAACACTTATTGCTCTTGGTGCATTGGGTGTGGCTTTAGCTCTTATTTATTTGAGTCTTTCTAAAATGGGTGGTTCTTCAAATGGTGGTGGAGGTAACTCTGGTGACCCGCTTGACGATATCTTAAACGATTATTAATTCAGGAGGAGGAGAAGACAAATGGCAGAAAAAATTCAATTAACAAAAAGAGATCGTTTAGCCGTTGCATGGCGATCTACATTTATTCAGGGTTCTTGGAACTACGAACGTATGCAGAATGGTGGCTGGGCCTTTTCGATGATTCCAGCGATTAAAAAGTTATATAAATCAAAAGAAGATCGAAAAGCAGCATTAAAACGTCACTTGGAATTCTTCAATACACATCCTTATATTGCTTCACCAATTCTAGGAGTTACATTAGCACTTGAAGAAGAACGGGCTAATGGTGCAGAAGTTGATGATGTGGCAATTCAAGGGGTTAAAGTTGGGATGATGGGTCCTTTAGCCGGTGTTGGTGATCCGGTATTTTGGTTTACTTTACGTCCGATGTTAGGTGCTTTAGGGGCATCATTAGCAATGGGGGGGAATATCCTTGGGCCAATCCTTTTCTTCTTAGCTTGGAATCTGATTCGTTGGGGATTTATGTGGTATACACAAGAATTTGGTTATAAAGCCGGTTCTAAAATTACTGATGACCTTTCAGGTGGATTATTACAAGATATTACAAAAGGTGCATCAATCCTTGGCATGTTTGTACTTGCAGCCTTAGTGGAACGGTGGGTATCGATTAAATTCAAGCCAGTTGTATCTGAAGTTCAGTTAGATAAAGGTGCGTATATTGAGTGGGACAAACTTCCTGGAAATGGTGAAGGGATTCGTCAATCTTTTGAACAAGTAAACTCAGGAATGGCACTGTCACCTACGAAAGTGACTACCTTGCAAGATAACTTAGATCAATTAATCCCTGGTTTGGCTGCATTGCTTCTGACATTCTTCTGTATGTGGTTGCTTAAGAAAAAAGTCAGCCCAATTGTTATTATTCTTTCATTATTCGTAGTTGGGGTAGTTGGTCACGTAATCGGACTTTTATAATTTAAGTTGCTGAAGTTTTCAATTCTTATGATTTATTATATGGGAATTGTTAAGATTAAAGTGTAGTTTAGTAGCCTGTAAATCGATAATAGTTCGCATACAAAAGGTGGCTGGAGATTATCGTTTCAGCCACTTTTTGTATTGACTTAATGGTTTGAAGTAACGAATTATAAATAGGATAAATGAAATGGAGCGGATATGATGGTTCAATCAATTAATACAAAGGTAGATTTAGTAATAGATGCCACCGCTTTTACGGGACTTACAGACTATGGGAAAATTATGATTGGTGATAAAGGGTTTGAATTCTATAATTCTCGTGATACGCGCAAATTTATTCAAATTCCGTGGGAGGAAGTAGATTACGTTATAGCCTCTGTGATGTTTAAGGGGAAATGGATTCCACGTTATGCTATTGAAACCAAGAGAAATGGAATCTTCACCTTTTCTTCTAAGGAACCTAAGAAAGTTCTTCGGGCTATACGAGAATATGTAGATCCAGGTCATATGGCACAATCTCTAAGTTTCTATGATGTTATTAAACGTGGTCTTAAATCGCTAGGTAAAAAGAAATAATAAAATGAAAAGAAGGGGTGTATTTTTTATATAGGAGCTAACATGGTTTTGGTGTAAAAATAGATTAACTGATTATGCTCCTTTTTAGAGTCATACTATCAGTATGTTCAAGATTAAGATATTAGTTGTAAGAGCCTTGGGATTTTTGCACCAGAACCGTTTTATACACTAAAGGTTATTTATGTTATTTAATTATATTTTTGCAATCGTGCTGTGTTATAATTCTGAAATACTAATATATCTAGTAGGACTTAAAGATTTCGGTTTATCATATGAAGTGGAAAATTAATCCATTATCTTTGAGGGTCAGGCTATGATTATTTAAACTATTATTCACACTATTATTTAGACTAAAAGAAGTACAAGGAGGAAGGTATATCTATTAAAGTAGTGAGATATACCAAATTCAAAATGAATATTAAATTTAATAAAAAAGTAGTAGCATTCACGGCAGGATTAACGGTATTATCTTCACCATTAGTATCGTTTGCAGAGGAACAACAATTAGTAAACAATAAGCAATCTACAAGCCTTCAAGTGCAAGATAACACAGACCAACTTCAAACAACAGATGAACAGGCTTTAAAAAGTATTGAAGCTAGTTTTGAAGAGGTAGACGGACGTGGTGAAGGTACTGTCGACAATAAGAAAGCAGACAGTATTCAACGTTCAGAAGGTATTCATGAAGAAACAGGTACATTAACTGTTCCTAACAATTCAAACAGAACAAAACGTAGTCTGTCTCCCATATCACCTAGCACTTCTAGTACAATAAATGGTGTTCCATTCACTGAATGGATTGTTCCAGCAGGTAACGATAATATTCGTCCTCAAAACTACATGAGTCCAAAGTATATTACAATCCATGAGACTGATAATACAAGTGTAGGAGCAGGTGCTAGAAACCACGCTCAATACCTATATAACCAAGCAGTTGGGAACACAGACCGAGCTGCATCGTGGCATTTTACAGTAGACGATAAAGAGATTTATCAACATCTACCATTAAACGAGAACGGATGGCACGCAGGAGACGGTGATGGTCCAGGTAATAGAGAATCTATTGCAATTGAAATCGCAGTTAACAGTGACGGAAACTACAGTAAAGCGGTAGATAACGCTAAGAAACTTGTAGCTTATTTAATAAAAGAAACTGGTGTACCGTTAAATAACATTGTAAAACACCAAAAATGGAGCGGTAAAATCTGCCCTGCTAACATGATTAATAATGGGCAATGGGATGTATTCGTAAATGGCGTTGAGGGGTATTATAATAATCTTTATCAACCAAAAGATGACATTACAGGAGGTTGGTATGAAGAAGCTATTCGAGAGTTAAATAGAAGGGGTATTATGATAGGGGAAGGAAACGGAGTTTTCGCACCCAATAGAGCGATAACAAGAGCCGAATTTGCTCAATTAATCTCTAAATCTCTAAACCTGCCAGCTGGAGATGCTTCATTTAAAGACCTAAATGATGCAAACTCAACTTTACGAGATGGTATTAAACGTGCTGCAAGTGCAGGTATTATTCTAGGTAGAGGTGATGGTTATTTTGACCCAAACACACCTATTACAAGAGAAGAATCAGCAATTATTGTAAACAAGGCTTTACAGTATAAAGGTATATGGGGACCAATTGTAAACCTACCATTCTCAGACAAAGACCAAATTATTTATAAAGAAGACGTACAAAGACTGTATGGACTAGGTATTGTAAGAGGTAAGGGTGACAATCAATACGATCCTAAAGGAACAACAACTCGTGGTGAAACAGCAACATTCATTCTAAATATGCTACAAGTAATTGAAAATGGTAGTGTTGAAAAGGTAATTGGAACGGCTCAAATTAATGGTATCGGGGTAAATGTTCGAAGCGGATCAGGTACAAACTATTCTATTGTTAGAAAGACAAGTAAAGGCGAAAAAGTTACAGTATATGAAGAAAAGAACGGCTGGCTAAGAATTGGAACAGGGCAGTGGATTTATTATGACTCTAGTTATATCGACTATAACAGATTATAAAAGACTTAATAGTTAAAAGAACAGGTCATATTTGGATATATAATTTACTTTCAGGTTGTGAAGAAGACTTTCTCCACAACCTGTTTTGTGCCTGGCCCCCTTTACCTAACAATACTGATAAAAAGAGGAGAAGGAGGGATTCATTATGATACTGGCATCGGTAAATCAATGAGATTCTTTTCTTTAATTTTCCTATTGGAACACAGTTTTTTCTTAGCTTGATGGAAGTGGGGTATCATCACATCGCTATCAAGCTAAGAAAAGCAAATACCCCAAAACGAGAAAATTGATATCTCCAGGTAAAAGTGTACAATTTACTCGTTTTGAGAGCGTTATAAAATTTTTAAGCTGATGGATGTGGGGTTCGCCACATCCATCAGCTTAAAAATTCAAAAATAGGAACTTTGATTTGTCTTGCAATCCCATCCAATGATACCTAGCATTTTATGAAAGTCATGTTCCTCAGATCGTAGATTTGTCATTGTCTGTCTCCACAATTCTGGACTTAATTCCTAGAGAATATATGTATGCTAGTTGTGATCAAGAAAAAACATAGTATGTAGCCCCTACTTTATAAATCCCTTAACATTTCCTGCACTTTCTTCCATGTTTTTCGTCAATTCGAAGTCTTCCGCACTTTGAATATCCTCGCCAATGACCATAATTATGAGGAGTCTAAATTTTGAAGAAAACAACAAAAATAGTGTAAATAAAAGCTACATACTATTTTTGTTGTTTTCTTTTTTAATCAGTATAAATTTATTAATTATTACAAGCGTTTAATGTATTACACTTTTTTCGTCCTTTAATTTCCGCCGGCTGGGCACCAAGCCAATAAGTTGGAAAAGCAGTCCCTTCAGTAACACCACCATCACGATGCATGTAATAACGCTCATCATGGTTAGCTTTAAAGTTTCCTTCAAGTGCAAGTTCCACCCACTCTGCACCAAAACGAAAAATTTCTGCAGCTACTCCACCAAGTGGGTGAAATTCATTCTCATAGACGCGTATCTCCTTTGGTGCTTCTACAAACTCATAAAGACTTAATGCTTCTTCCAAACGGGTAAGTTCATCAAATTCTCCTATTCCCATGAAGACTGGGCAAGTAATCTTTGGCGCCAATTTCCACAAATTCATCTGGCTACTCAATTCGTTTTCAAAAGCAACTTCATCAGTGTAACCAGACATGTACATAAAATTTGCTTTGAAACTCGGCTGCGCTCTGTTAAAGATGGTATCAAATTCACCATATACACCTTCAAACGTCGCTATAGCGTTTATACGATTATCACTCGCAGCAGCTCGCATCCCCCAATACCCACTCATACTGATACCAAAAAATCCAATCCGCTTTGGATCAACCTCAGGCCGTTTTAATAGAAAATCGATATAACAACTAACGGCGCGTTCGTAATTAGTCAAATCAACTTTTAGACCTTCAGATACAGATTCACCTTGACCCGGTCCTTCAATTGATAGAGCTACGATACCACGAGACGTATAATAACGTTGCGCAATCTGTATATAGTCTTCCTTAATCATATCCATACCTGGACCTAATATTACTGCTGGTGCATTATGAACTTCACCTGAGGGCAAATGAAGTAGTGCATATATCTGTTTGCCTTCAAATTCTAGTACTATACGTTGTACTGTTCCTCCTCCAAGTGATGAAATAGCTGCCACACATTCGTTACAACGTTCTCGAAATGCCAATTTTCGTGGATCATCATTAAAATATGAGTATTGTGCACGTCCCCACATAACAGCAGCTCGCTGATATAGATCACGAGCAGTAACAGTGAATCCTTTTTGTTCATAATGTTTTGCGCGTTCTTGAGCCTGAGAAGCAACCGTAGCCCATGCTTTTGGTATCATTGCTCCACTCTTTACTTGAGAAAAAACTTTATCAAAATCAGTGTGGTCGTGTCCTAACTGTTCCATAGTTGCCTTTGCTTCAGGATGCAAAGCATCAAACCCACCAAGTGCAAGGGCTATATCTAAAGCCCATCCTTGAGATTGTGAACGTTGAGTCATAATAATCATCCTTTACAATTTTAATTAAGTACTTAACTATTAAGTGCTTAATTAAAATAATGAAGTATAATATGTACTTTTGTCAAGACTACAAACCAAGTCATTTTATTATTTTATTGATGACTTAAGGTGAGCATATATAATATTGCTTGGAAAATGAATAGTCAGTTTCTACTTAATTTGACTCTACTCTTTTTCATATGTTAATGTTAATTTCGTATAATTAAGTACTTAGTTAATGAGAAAATGGTGATGTTATGACAAATTCTTCAAATAAGTTAACTGCGATAGACGAACTTAGTCAGGCTATATATAGTTTGACTGCAGCCGATGGACGTTTAAGAGGGCGAGCTACTCGTACATTAGGGGCAGTTTCAATGGTCCATGCTCGAACCCTTAAAGTATTAGCTGAAGAAGGCGAATTGTCAGTCAAAGAATTAGCTGATCGAGCAGAAACTACCGCCGCTGGTATTACTCAATTAATCAATGGATTACAACAGGCTGGTTACGTTGAGCGTGTTCGTTCAAATAACGACCGGAGAGTTGTCAATGTCCAACTTACGCCTAGTGGTTTAAATTGTCACTTAGAAAGAGAGAAAAAACTAAAACATATTCTTAATGCGAACCTTTCAGATTTTGATGCAGAGCAAATCGAGAAATCCTCTGAAATAATTAGATGTCTAGTTCATGTACTTGACCAACTATAAGAGTATTCTAAAGCTTTCTTGAGTTTTTAGAACTAACACATCGCTATTATGCTAAAAGAACTAGTTACCCCAAAATGCAAAAAATTTGCGTTTTGGGAATGGCTGAATAACAACTTGGCGGTGGAGTTAATCGCTTACTTTAAATATACATGGAGAAAAGGAGAGACAAATCGTCTCTCCTTTTTCATTATAATCTCTAGTATGTAAAGTTATTAAAAATATTATCCTCTAGAAAAATCTCATGAATTTCCGTAAATAAGCCTAGATTCACTGATAAAAAGGATCAAAGGTGGAGGGAATTATTTTTATGGAACGATAGAGCATTTCAGATACTGTTACACATTCATAATCGTTTCTGTATAAATATCTCATAATGCTTTCTAAAGCTTCAACTGTCTGAGAGGTCTGAGAAAATTCACTCCCATTCCAATCGTGGAGTAGAATAATATTGCCGGGTTTAACACCTTTTGTTATATATCTAGAAATTTTGTTAGCTGCTGGATTTCTCCAATCCTGAGGATCCTGATGCCATGACCATAGAATAACAAGTTTCCCATTCTGCATAGCTGTATTAATAATTAAATCATTATGAAGACCTCCAACTGGACGATAAAGAGTTGGCTTATAACCAGTGATTTGCTTGATAATTTTATCCGTTTGATCTAATTCTGCAGTTAATTTAGCGACGGTAATATTTTTATCATAAATATGATTATAAGTATGATTAGCAATTTCGTGCCCTTCGTTTACTTGCCTTTTTAAAATAGCAGGAAACCTTGTAGCTTTATTACCTGCTACGAAAAAAGTTGCTTTCGCATTGTATTTAGCCAAAATATCAAGTATTTGTGGGGTGAAAACAGGATGAGGCCCATCATCAAATGTTATCGCAACTGTTTTTTCCTTTGCGTTTACTTCCCAAATTACCTTCCCTGTTTTTTCATACGCTTTACGACTATCTGTAAAAGCATATATGGGTATTTCTGTGGAACAAAAAGAAATGATTAAAAGAATGAGGACTATCCAATTTTTTTTCAAGAATAATACACTCCTATGGGATACAAGTAAGTTTAGTTTATGGAGTTATTCTCAAATTATTTAATAAGAAATTAAAAAAGTGGAATGAGGAAAGTGACAAGGGTTGAAGGTTAGAACTACCATGTTCTCCTCAGTTCAGGGTTCAATTTTAGATTGGTGCTATTCATCTTACACACCCTCCTTTAATGGCACACTTCTCATATTGGGGTCCCGCCAACCAAATGACATAAAACCCACGCTAAGACACTTTTTGGAAGTTGAAAAGCCGATTTTCCCACGTTAAGGAATTTCGGCTTTTGTGTTTTATTTTCGGAGTGGTCGTAATGTTTCTAATGTAGTTGATTGCTTAAATTTGAATTTATATTCACCAAGGAAGTTGATATGTTCCCAGCTAAGCGGTGAAATATGATGTAACAGTTCCTCATGCAAGACACCGTTCTCTTTTTTTATATTCTATCGCCTTGGTTAAATATACCGTATTCCATATACTAATGGCATTAATAATAATATTTAATGCACTAGCTCTTTTATTAGAGAAAAATGGATTAAATTATAAGATTCATAAGTACTATTTATATTCGAATTATGAAGGGGCTGTTCAATATTACTATATAAGAACAACCGACAATACAATTATTGATTTGTGTATCTCTGATTTTCCAGAAATCTTCGCTATTCATAAAGGATTTAGTGATAAACAAATTAGAAAAATATATAACTGGAACTTATAAGTCTATTTAAATAAAAAATTTAATTAATGGAGGAATAAAGAATGAAGATTGCTGTATCGGAATGGAAAGCATTGAAAAAAGAAATAAAGTTATTACGTTATGCGATGTTAGAAAGTAAGTATAAGTATGCAAAATAAAAGCTCTTCATTTGCAAAAGCAAACAAAGAGCAAAGTCATGAGTGACCATCGAGGAAAGAAATTGGCATATTTCTTTCCTCTTTATTTTAACATATAAAAACATGTAGAGAAAAGGGGCGTGTAGAATGGAAGAAGGTCGTATTTCCTTTCAGCAAAGGTTTAAAGAATTTCTTGTTATGATCGTCAGTTTTTGGATCATTATGTTTCTCGTGTATGGCGAAAGCCTGTTACAATAGTAAAGAATAACTTGGGTATAAATTGATAATGAAATGGGGAAATATGCTAGATGAAAGCAACCGGAGTAACAAGAAAAGTGGATGAATTAGGGCGTATAGTAATTCCAAAGGAACTTAGAAATACGCTTGATATTAAAGGGAAATCACCATTAGAGATTTTTGTAGAAGGAGAAGATATTGTTTTACAAAAGTATCAGCCTGGTCTTGTTTGTGCATTAACAGGAGAAGTGTCAAATCGTAACCTAGCATTAGCAAAGGGTAAGATCTCATTAAGTACAGAAGGTGCAGAACTATTAATAAAAGAAATAGAACAGTACCTTGTAAAATAAGTGCTCCTTTCAAGGGGCTTTTTTTATGGTTAATACAATAATTTCACGTACCGTAATAATTAAGAAAAACTAAAAAACTACAATAATAGTCTACAATTAGTCTTATGTTGAATTAATCCGCTAAATGGAGACTGTATTGTTTGTTTTGGATAGATTTCTTGCGAAATATGTACCTAGAGCAGTATTTCGATTTAAATGTGATACGATAGTAATATATTCGTTTTGCTGGTAAAAGGGGATGAGTGTCGATGAAAAACCACATAAAAGTAAATGGAAAAATCCTTCAAACAAATAAAAAATGGTCACATCTCAAGCAAAGACAAAGACAACATATTTCTAATTGGTTACGTAGAGAATATACACAGTTTGTAAAAACACATTATAGAAAACCTAGAAAGTATGAACATGATGAGATTCTTCATGAAGTGATGAATCAAATACAGGAACGTGAAATTTGGATTCCTAATGGTGAAGTAAAAAGATATTATCTAAGCAAAATAGGAAAATGGTTTAGAAAAATAGAAAGTGAATGGGAATCACAAATATTCAACAGTGAAAAGCAACAGGTATTAGAAGAAAAGTAAATACAAACAAACCAGGGGGCGCATTTTCATGTTTAATTTACAAGAAGATATGTATGAACAATTGAAAGAGAAAAAAGGGGCAGTTACAGTATTTTTAAAGAATGGCGTTCCAGTACGTGGGAAGATCCTTGCAACAGATAAATTTACCGTCCTAATGATGGTTCATGGTAAACAACAACTAATCTACAAACAAGCAATCTCTACACTTGCTATGTAATACATACTGGCGTACCGTCCACATTTTAACGAAAATATACGCTAAGCAAAAAATACAATAAGCTGTCCATATGGACAGCTTATTTACATAAAATTCGTTACGGGAAGTTCACTACCTTATAAAACTCTCCATCTTTTTACAATGTAGAATACAAGGAATGTCCCTATAATAAAAATAGGAAATGTTTCTTTGATACGCTGAACAAGTACTATTAAAATAGGCATAGAGATACATAAAAATATGATGAGGTATCCTATTGAAATCCATCTCGTTTGATTGATACGCACATTTGGGTATACCTTTTCTATAATTTCTAATAGGAGTGAGCCTCCATCCAATGGAGGAATGGGTATAGCATTTATAATTCCAAGAAAGAAACTAATTTCTGCTAAGCATGCCAAACCACTTAGAAAATTATTTGAATAAGTCAGGGTTGGAAATGATTCTATCCCATGATATACATATTGTAATGGGTGTGAATAAAAAGGATTTAACATTTTTTCCAAATCTATAAATATGTTTGAGAGGTTGCCTTGCATAACATGGATGATAAACATACACAACAGAGGCAATACAAATATACTCATAATAAGTCCAGATGCAGTCAAGATAACTCTGCTTGTTGTTGAATATTCATAAAAATCTTCACCATGTTTTTCTGGTATTACATATCCGCCTAATATAATCCAGGAAACTTTATAAGTAACGTTCTTTTGAGTGAATTTAAATATGGTAGGACCAAATCCTATCCCAACTTCTTTTATTCGTATCCCCACAAGTTTTGCTCCAATTACATGACCTAATTCATGTACAATTGTGGCAATCAATAGAACTAAAATTTTCAAATTACTGTCACATCCCTTTTCATAGCAATCCCCTTCCTAAACGGAAAGGGGAAAATCCTTACATTGCTCTTTTAACCTCAGAATGCTTTCTATGCCTAGCCTGCATACTCTGCCCATTTCTTATCTAAGAAATGGGCAACCACAAAGATAATCGGAATAAACAGCAATTTGATCAGAGAAATGTGTGCCATACCTGCTTTTTGGATATAAACATCAAGGAAAATTGCTATCAGCACTAGAGTAAACGTCCATTCCTTCAGGGATATTCTTCTTATAGAGCCCTTCTTCATACATACACCTCCCTTTTCTTAATTGTATCATTTAGATAATACACTTATAAGAAAAGTTTTCTTGTATATCCTATACATGTGAAGTTAACATAACGTCTCATTATCGGTAGCAAGGAAAAAGGCGGATCTTATTCTCACAAGAAATTTGCCTTTTTCTTTTCCTATAATTCTATGCATCTTTTTACACATTCCTATCCTGGAGCGATTTTAGGGTTCTCCTTTGTTACTGAATGAGCCGAAAAAATGTATAAAATCTTGCATGCTCTTAGCGTGGGGTTTTTCCGAAATGCTGGCGGTACCCCATATAATATGGGTTTGTGGAGCTTTTTTGGTTAAAATTTATTTTAAAGTAACAAAAACAGCTATATCCACAATTGCTATGTAAAAAATAGGGGCACGGCAACGATTCCTTCTTTTTGGAGCCACTCATGATTGTAATTTAACCGAAATATCACTTAAACACGCATTTTACAACAAATAAAAGGAATACATTTTGAAAGAAGATTAACCAAAATGTATTCCTTTATGCTAATGCTTATCGAAAAATAGAGATATATAATAGACGTTTAAATGAATACATTCCAAATTAGGATTTTGTACATCGCCCAAGCTTCATCCTGTTTAATGGCTTGCTTCATGATTTTTTCTTTTTTTTGTAGAAATATAACCCTAAACAAATACCTATAACAACACAACCAATAATTGTTACTGTAATATACAGTGGGTCTTTATTTATTTCACTTGGGATTACCCTTTCTAAGATTGGGCCTATACACATTGAAAATGCTACAAAAATCGTAATCCACGATTTTGTATACAACGCAAACATAATGAAAATCAGAATACAAACAGCCGCAATACTATAATTTTGTAGTGTAGTTGCCACAAAATAATCGGTATCAATTTGTTTATTCATCCAAAAATAGAATCCTACCCAGACTCCGGTAGCAATAAAATTAGCTAACATTACAAGAAATAGTGAACTTTTTGTAGATGGATATACTTTAGGAATCCCTTTAAATAGTGTAATAGCAAATGTAGAAAGGGTTAGAAATAAGGGTAATGATCCAAATAACAAAATGTTTTGTGAAATTTTGAATTGTCCTCTAATAGCTGGAGCAAAGCACATATAAGCGACAATAACTAGAATTGCTGCAGGAATTAATACGAACAATCCTTCTTTATCTACAGGTAGTTCTTTCCCAATATTCTTCATATGTTGTTTTCGGCTTTTGCCAATAATAGAATCTACACTTTTCCCCTTGTTTTCAGCTTCTATTAAATGAACTTCTAATTCTTCCACGATTCCATTTATATCTTCATCTTTTTTTCCTCGTTGCAATAAATACATTCTAAGTTCGACTAAAAATTGTTCAGATTTCGTTGATAGCATGCTATTTTCCCCCTTTATTAATCACATTTTCAACAGATAGTTTTAAATCGATCCAACGCTCTTTAAAACTATCCAATTCTTTTTCACCTAATTCTGATAACAGGTAGTATTTTCGTTTTGGACCAGCCGTAGATTCCCTTAATACACTCGTAACTAATCCTTCTTTTTGCATACGTAATAATAATGGATATATCGTTCCTTCACTAAACGAATGAAAACCATAGCTATGCAATTTCTCCGTTAATTCGTAACCGTATATTTCCCCTTCTTGAATAATGGCTAAAATACATCCATCTAAAATACCTTTTAACATTTGCGTTGAGTCTGCCATTTCATCCCCCTTTTCATACATATTTTCTAGTAACTTGTAATACAAGGTAAATGATTACAATAATAACTTGCAATGCAAGTGTTATGAATATAAAAATAACACACAATAACTTGTAATACAAGGTATATAAATGTCCTTTAAAATTATCATTCACAAAAACAGATGTAGATTTTAAATAAAATCGCCGCATTTATAAAAATGTTGCGATGCTAGATCCCTTTAGATGGTTATCTAAAGGAAAAGAACATCTGAATTGAAAAATAGATTTAGGAACTGTTGAGTGGCAATAAGTTATTCGGTTAAAGAGTCAGATTAGGAGGTAGTGATATCAAACAAAATTGGATTTCTAGTGAAAAATCCCATGAAATTCCCGTATAATTATATGAAAATACTAGAAAAAATTTAATGAGGGGTATTCAAATGCAGAATTACACCTATTCACCTCCTAAGATCAAAGATTCCACTAGGTTGGTTGATGTAATCGACCAACATGGAAATGTTGTATGTAGGTTTAAAAGAAATTACAAAAATATATTAACAAGAATGACAACCTATATATGGAATATTGATTGGAACGCTCAAATCAACGTTTATTCCAAAGATAGAGATATAGTTTATCAGTGCATAAAGAATACCAAATGGTTCGGAAAGCCTACGTATAAAGTTATTAACTGTCTTACGAATGAAGAGTATGAAGTAAGTTATATTTCATGGCAAAAAGTTGCACCTGAATTTCGTATTATAAATAACTTGAATGAATACATAGTTAAGAAGGAGATCATGGATTGGGTGAAAGTTTACTATCAAGGGAAAGAAGTAGCAAGATGGAAAATGAAAACAACTGAATTGTTTAAGACATATTTAGAAATTCAAGAAAACTGCCCAATCCAAGAGCCAGAGTTTTTTGTCTGTTTATTCCAAAACATTTTCTTTGTCGGAGATTAGAAAATATTTTGGAATAAAGAAGTGTTGAGTGATATCACAGTTGTTCCGTTAAAGGGCGCTATTATTGAACAACGTAAGTAAAAAGGATCAATCTTTTTTCAAAATGGGTGCTTTTTATTTATTGTAAAATGCTGGCGATACCCAAAATAGTTATTGCTAAAGATGGTGTGAATTGGAATTTAACTCCACCTTTTCTTTTTGATCTTGTATAATAAATATAATGATATTTAAATTTTATATATTTTACAATCTAATAGGAGGAATAAATGATATGTTAGATAAATTAAAAAATCATTTTAAAGATGTAAATTTAGTATGTTCACAATGTGGTAAAATAATCGAACATGGTGAACAATTTGCAGTTTCTTTAGTTTTACCTGAAGAAAAAAATATGCCTGTTGGACAATTAGATAAAGTATTAGCTAAGAGGGCAAACGAAATTTTATGTAGTAAATGTAGATAATACTAGAACAGGAGCAGTTCTTCACTATTTACTTGTTAAAATTATCAAACTTTTTTATAAAGACACAATATGCACAAATATAGAAGTTATTTTAATCAATCTTTTTTTCAAAATGGCTTCTATTTTTTTACTGTAAAATGAGGATTTGGGCACACTTTTTAATTAAACTTAAATTCAAAGCTACAATTGTTTATATTTTGTTATTTCCTGTTGCAGATGTAAAGTGATAATAAAGTTATTTAATTTTGATATAAAAATATAAGAGCCTTACTACATAATATGTAGTAAGGTTTTTTAAAGTTGTTTAATTTCTATCCATTTAAATGTGTTTGTACGCAAAAATCAATAATAAAGTTGTTTAATTCTTGTTCAACTAAAGCACCAGTTAGTTTAAGCGTATACCTTCACAAATATTGAGTTTAATTTTTAGTAAGGTATTGTTTTACCTTATTCGCTTCTTCAGAAGGGTATTGATATTCGAGAATTCTAGCTACTTCAATAGCTACTTGCTCAAACAAGTCAATTGTTTCAAACAACGAATTCCAAACTTGTTCGTAATCTCCATTAGGATATGTTTTCATCAACCTCTCCCAAATGTCGTTATCAAGGTAGCGCTTTAAGTACTTACTGTTTTTGCCTACACTCAATGAAAAATTGGTTTCTATACCAACTTTCCATTCAAGCATTGTTAGTAACATTTCTCTTACATTATTTAAGTGATCATAGGCGTAAAGTATTTCTTGTCTCCATAACCCTTTTGCTACATAAGTTGAAACCCACCAAAATTCATTACAACAATCAGCAAAAAATTCAGCAGAAGGCTTTTTTACCCAGTAATCTTTATCTGTTGGTTCAGAAAGCTTAGGCATATTCCCATCTTTATCTAATAAAATTACTGTTAATCCATCTTCAGAACAATAAATATCTTTTTCCTCAATCGGAATAAGCATTAAATCAATTCTATTACCATCCTCAAATAACATTAGATAGGTGAATCTCCCACCCAATTCAGGTGGAAACATTGCCATATCTTCTGGTGTTTGCATTATTATTCTTTTCCCAAAAACATTTACCCAATCATGATTGGGTAGAAACGATTGCAAGTCAGATACAAGATAAACAATATCATAATCTCTGAAAGTATCTTTAGGTACTTTAGAATTTGTTCGAGAACCATTCATAGCAACGGCTCGTACTCTTTCATCTTTCTCGGCAACTCGTAATATCAATTCCATCATTTCTTTTTCTAAACGCATTTCTTCTCCTCCTAAATAGTTAATTATATAATTCCCATTTCTATTAGGTGGTCCTCTAATGCGTAATATATAACGTTATATAAAATGCTCTATGATTGACATCCTAACTCCTCCAATTATTTTAAGTTTGAAACTTAATAATGTATAAAAGCTGATTTAATTATATCAAGACCTGCTGCATTTTTAGCTTAAGAAAGATCGTCGAATGGCTGCCTTGCTCTCAACCTCATGCATCCGTTAGTTTAAGTACATTTATTCACAAATTAATTCCTTTTTTACTTTAGCTCAACAACCTTTAAAATGCAATCCTTACTAATCTTTATAAAGGTTTTCATTTGCTTCGTTGTTTAATCTGTTAACTTCTTCTTCAATTCGCAATGGATCTATTCGTTCAAATAATGGCTCCACATTTGATAATTGCTGAGATTTCACATTGAATGCTTTCCACCCAGTTTCAGGTGTATCTATCATTTTCTTAACCTTTTTACTAGAAAAAGGAAGAAACGGGGTAAGAATATAAGATAAATTCGCAATAAGATAAACACAATCCGCCAGAGTCTGTTTGCAAGACTCAGTATCATCCTTTATTTGTTTCCAAGGTTGTTGTTCATCAAAGTATTTATTTGAATATCTAACAGTCTCAAATACTTTGTCTAATCCTTGTTTGAAGGAAGCTGTTTCAATACAATGACCTACTTCCTTGTACAAATGATTTACTTTATCCTTAATATCCGAAGTTACGTCCTTTTCAGGAATAACACCGTCGAAAGACTTCTCAATAAATTTTAATGTCCGATTTACAAAGTTACCATAGGCCCCTAACAGCTCACTATTGTGGCTATAAATGAATTCTTTCCAAGAAAAATCTGCATCTCGAGTTTCTGGTGCATTGATTGTTAGGAAGTATCGTATAGAATCTGGTTCGTACCTTTCTAAAATGTCTGGAACCCAAACAGCCCAATTTTTACTTGTTGATAATTTTTTCTTTTCTAAAGTCAAATACTCGTTAGAAACAATGTGCGTCGGCAAGGGTTCTTTGCCAAGACCAGCAAGAATTCCAGGCCAAATAATGGAGTGAAATGGTATATTGTCTTTTCCGTGAACATAATAAGCTTGAGTGGAAGAATTCCAAAATGTTAAATCATCATTATTGGTTTCCTTCGACCATAATTTACTTGCTGTATAATACCCTGAGACAGCCTCAATCCAAACATAGATTTTTTTGTCTTCATACCCATCAACAGGAACACTTACTCCAATAGGTAAATCCCTTGAAACTGCTCTATCCTGCAAACCTTCTTTTAAGTAGCGTTTTGTAAGAGAAATAGCATTTTCCCTCCAAAGTTTCTTATCTTCTGCAACTTGAGTATAGTTTTCCAAAACAGTTTGGAAAGAGCTTAAAGCAAAGTAAAAATGCTCGGTAAATCTTGTAGTAGGCTCGTTCTCACAAATCTTACATTTTCTCTCAAGTAATTCAAGGGGTTCTAACATGGTTGAACAATTATCACATTGATCTCCACGAGAGTGCTCTTTACATATTGGACAAATTCCTTCAACATAACGATCAGGCAAAAACTGTTGACAATGTTCACAATAGGTTTGTTCAATTTGTTTTTTATAAATCAATCCTTTTTCAAGTAACTCTAAAAATATCTCTTGTACAATCTTATGATGATGTTTCGTATCGGTTCTTGTATAGGTATCATATGAGAATCCTAATCTTGAAAAACAATCTTCAAATTCTTTGTGATAACGGTCTGCAATTACTTTAGGAGAAATACCTTCTTGTTTTGCTCTTACTGTAATCGGTGTTCCATTACAATCACTTCCTGATACATATAAAACTTTTTCCCCTTTTAAACGGTAATATCTCGCAAGAATATCGCCTGGCAACAAACTTGAGATATGACCTAAATGTAGTGAGCCATTCGCATAAGCCCAAGCTCCACCAATAAAAATACTCATAAATCAAACCTCCATATATAAATTTAAAAACAAAAAAACCTCGCTCTTAACTTTAATAAGTTAAGGGCGAGGTTTAAAATCCCACACGGTACCACCTTAATTCGCAAATAGTTTACACCATTTGCCTCAACAAGTACGGAGTATATATATAGCTACTCTTATACTGTGACATTGATAACGAGTGCCAAAACTCGTCGTATCCTACTAATACCAAAAGTACGTTCAGTACGCAGCTCAGAGACCATTGTTCAAATGAATGTTTTTGCTTCTTTTCAGCTACCGAAGCTCTCTGGTGAAAAACAATATCACTTTACTTTTTCTCTTCAAAGCCTTTATTCTAATCAAAAATAGTTTATTATATAGTGCCCTAGAAGTCAAGCTGGCTGTTTTCCATTCCTGTTTTTTAAACAACTATATTATTTTTTAAATAACTTTATTGTAAATTAAACAACTTTATTATCTCTACACAGCAGAATCCTTAAGCTATTAAGGATTCCTTTTT